>DBEXQE010000230.1:0-2194 GCA_048167245.1 Christensenellales bacterium
AATTATCCGCGGCAATCACGATTATTGGTGGAAAAGCATAAGCGCCGTTCGCGGAGCGCTTCCGCAAAGCGTCCGTGCCGTTCAGAACGACGCCGTAAAAACGGAAAACGTTATAGTTTGCGGCAGCAGGGGCTGGACTACGCCCGAAAGGGATCACGCCACGGCGGACGACAAAAAGATCTACGAGCGCGAAATAATAAGAATGGAAATGTCGCTTAAAGCCGCCGAAAAGCTGAAAGGCGAGAACGATAAGATAATAGCGATGACGCATTATCCGCCGTTCAATTCGCGCTTGGAACGATCGCCGTTTACGGAAATGTTTTCGCGCTTTGACGTTGACGCGGTCGTGTACGGACATTTGCACGGAAAGGATTGCAGGGCGACCGCGCTCGTCGAGATCGACGGGATAAAATATTATCTGACTTCGTGCGATCTGGTGAATAACGATCTCGTCGAAATTTTATAAAAAACAAAAACCCCGTCCGTTTATAGTTGCGACGGGGTTTTGATTTGTCGTTTTAAGTATCGGGTTTATTTCGAAGCTATGACTTCGATTTCGACGAGCGCGCCGAGCGGGAGAGCCGAAACTTCCACGCAGGAGCGGGCGGGCGGTTCGAATGAGAAGTACGAACCGTATTCCGCGTTTACTTCTCCGAATTTGGACATATCGGTTATGAAAACGGTGGTCTTTACTACGTTCGCGGCGGTCATGCCTTCGCTTTTGAGCAAGTTGTCGATATTTTTGAGTATCTGTTTTGTTTGCGCGGAAATATCTCCGTCCGTCATTTTTCCCGTTGCGGGGTCTATCGCTATCTGACCCGAGAAAAATACGAGTTGTTTGAGCGCCACGCCCTGCGAGTACGGACCTACCGCTTTCGGAGCGTCGGGTATCGAAATAATGCGTTTGTCTTTCATCTTATCTGTTCTCCTTTACAATGCGTTGTTTTCGTTGAATATGACTTTGTATCCGTTCTTTTCGAGATTGGATATCACTTTTTTGCCGTGGTCGAATCCGCCGACTTCGCAGGCTATGTGCAGAATGGTTTCGTTCAGATGGATTTCTGTGCTCATTCTGTCGTACTGCACCGAAATGATGTTCGCGTTGTTTTCGGACATGATTTTCGAAAAATCCGAAAGACTGCCGGGCTTGTCCGTAAGCACGACCGAGAACTTCATCTGTCTGCCGCGGCTCACGAGACCTTTTTCGATTATCTTGTTCATAAAGCCCACGTCTATATTGCCGCCCGAAAGCAGGCAGGCGATCTTTTTGCCTTTTTCTTTGAGTTTGCCCGAAAGAGCGAGCGCGAGCGAAGCGGCTCCCGCGGGTTCGACTATCATTTTTGTGCGTTCGATAAGGTGGATTATAGTCGACGCTATTTCGTCGTCGGTTACCGTGAGCATTTCGTCCACGTATTTATTTATGAATTTTACGGTGAGTTCGCCGGGATTTTTTACGGCTATGCCGTCGGCGATCGTGAAAATATTGTCGGAGCAAACGCGCTTCTTCTCTTCGAACGAGCGCACTATCGCGTTGGCTCTCTCGGCTTGAACGCCTATGACTTTGGTTTTCGGGTTTATATGTTTTACCGCGAACGCAACGCCGGCAAGCAGTCCGCCGCCGCCTGCGGGAACTATCACCGCGTCAAGATCGGGTTCGTCGTCGAGCATTTCGAGCGCCGTCGTGCCTTGACCCGCTATAATGTCTTCGTCGTCGAACGGGGGAATGAATACGGCGTTCTTTTCTTTCGTGATCTCGAGCGCCTTGTTATACGCGTCGTCATAGAAATCGCCGTGCAGAACGACGGTCGCCCCGTAGTTCTGAGTCGCCGTTACTTTTGCGATAGGCGTGCTTTTCGGCATGACTATGATAGCTTCTATTCCGCGTTCCGCCGCCGCGTACGCCACGCCCTGAGCGTGATTGCCCGCGCTCGAGGCGACGACCGTTTTGAGTTGCGTGGTTTCCGACAGTTTGGATATTTTGTTGTATGCGCCGCGGACTTTGAACGAACCCGTCTTTTGCAGGTTTTCGGGTTTTAAGTAGATCTCGTTTCCGCACAGGTTCGAAAAAGTCAGCGAGTGTTGCAGATCCGTATGATGCACGGTCGAGGCAAGCCGTTTCTTCGCCGCATAGACGTCAGTCATTTCCATAATTCTTTCACTTCCGAAGTTAAAATTTTTTTTACTCTCTAATTAT
>DBEXQE010000231.1:0-7876 GCA_048167245.1 Christensenellales bacterium
CGAACCGAATTTGTTTTTTTTGTTTGTATTATAACATTTGCGGGTAAATAAAACAATAAACGCCGTTGCGCTAAATAAGCATTTTTTTGCTAAAATAGGAAGAACTCTCGTGTCTGCAATTTTATTGCGGTGTGTTTCGCACTGTTTTTTACTGCCGTTTACGTTCCGCAACCTTTACGCAACCTTGTGCGCCGCGTGGTAACGTATAGCGGGCCCGATGAGACCCCAACAGAACACCGTAAAAAAGTAAGCGGAATTTTATGCTTATCCGAACTTTCAAACAAATGGTAGGAAGCGTTTTCGGCGAAACCGTCTTTATCGAATCAATTTTTTAAGATATCGGGTCTGTCTTGGAGCGGGTAGCTGCCCGTAACAGTCAGATACTGTCTGTAAAAAGTGCTGTAACTTTCGTAGCCGCAGAGTTCGGCGGCTTTGGTAACGGGAACGCCGTCCATTATCATGCTTTGAGCGTGTAAAATTTTTTTCTTATTGATGTACTGTTTACAGCTGATTTTCAGTTCCTGCATGAATTTATGTTCTACGGAAGACCTGCTCATGAAAAATTTCTTAGCCAGAATCTGAGACGAGAGCTGTTCTTCGAGATGTTCGTCTATATAACTCAGCATTTGGTCGATAACGGAGTGAGTCAAAACGAATTCTTCGGATTTAGGCAAATATTTCAGATGAGCGATCGTAAGATGAAGCGTCGCGCGCTTCAAATTTTCGAAATCTTCTTCCGTATAGATCGGGCGCGCGTTTTTCAGGTTTTCGAACATATTTTTGATGAGCCCGTTATCTTCGACGTGATAGACGGAATTGTCTTCCAAAACGGAGATCTCGTTCTCGGTCAGATTATTTTTTTTGAAATTGAAAACGTATCTTTTATACGGTATCGACGAGAGCAGGCAAAGTTTATGGTATTGTGCGGGTCGGATGAGAAGTAAATCGTTTTTAACGAGATTGCGCACCTTGTTTCCTATCGTAAAATCGGCGTTACCGCTTATAAAAAGCAAAAATTCGTAATCGTTGTGCAGGTGCATAAAAAAATCTTTTACTTCCGGCGCATCGTCTTGCATATAGTCGAAACGAAGCGATTCCTTATGATCGCTGTTTATTATTTCCATGGCTTTTCTTTCCTGTCAAACAGATTTTCCGAACGGGCAAGTTATGTCCGTTTTTATTATAAGCTATATTTGCAGAAAATGCAATAAAAATCGGATAAATTTGGTATGGACTTTTGTTTTGAGATATTATATAATTAAAATACGGCAAAAGGGGTTTTGCTTTATGCTTAAAAATAAGCGAAAAAACAAAAAATGATAAGAGGAGCGGTAAGGAAAATGAAAGGGTTGGCAAAGATTTTTACGATCGCATTGGCTTGTTTGCTTTGTGCGGGCATTGCAGGTTGCGCAAAGCATGAGCATACGGCGGGAACAGAGTGGAAAAGCGACGCTACGTATCATTGGCACGAATGTGTCGACGACGGCGAAATAATGGATAAAGCCGAGCACATTCCGGACGGCGAATGGCATACCGACGGAGTAGACCGTTGGCACGAATGTACGGAATGCGGCGTACAAATAGAGTCCACGAAAGAAGTAAGTCCCGTGATAACGCTTCCCGAACACTCTGCGTCGGCGGTATACAACGGCGAAAAGCAAGGTTGCGGATTGACCGCGTGCGACGCGTATACGGTAACGTATCAAAGCGCGGGGGGGGGAACGCTTAACGATATTCCCGTCGCGGCAGGCGAATATACGGTAACGGTTTCGCTGATCGATAAGACCGATACCAAGTGGAGCGACGGAACTGCGGACGACAAGACGTTTACGTTCACTATAAACAAAAAGAATGTAACCGCGCCCGAAGCGGACACTACGACTTTTACATATACGGGGTCGGAACAGACTTACGGAATTGCGGCAAGCGACGATTACACGATAGAAAACAACAAGCGTACGGTAGTGGGGCAACAAACCGTAACCGTAGCGCTTAAAGATAAGGACAATACGCAGTGGGGCGATGAAACGACGGACGACAAGACGTTTACGTTCACTATAAACAAAAAGAACGTAACCGCGCCCGTTGCGGATAATACGACTTTTTACTGCACGGGGTCGGAGCAGACTTATAATATTGCGGCGAGCGACGATTACACGATACAAAATAAC
The DNA here is from genome assembly GCA_048167245.1 of Christensenellales bacterium. Classification (GTDB taxonomy): domain Bacteria; phylum Bacillota; class Clostridia; order Christensenellales; family Pumilibacteraceae; genus RACS-047. The sequence continues at coordinate 2,172 of DBEXQE010000231.1, forward strand.
AAGCGGACGGATGCGGGCGAACAAACCGTAACCGTTGTGCTTAAAGATAAAGACAACACGCAGTGGAGCGACGAAACGACGACCGATAAGTCGTTTACGTTTACCATATCGCATAATCACGTATGGCAGAGCGGCGACGGAAAAGACGAAAAGAAATGCGCTTGCGGCGACGTAACCGAGACGCTTATTACGGCTCTTACGGATCGCCAGGAAGTACTTCTTACCGCTTCGGACGCTTCGATTTCTTTGGGTAACGATTATAACGGATTTACCGTTAAGAGCATAAGATCCACCGTTAACGAAACGACGTACGATTTCGGTACGACGCTGACTGCGCTTACTTTCGATAACGGATTTAAGACCGATACCGATACGACGAGAAAGCACGGCGAACAAACGGTTGCTGTCGTGGTACAGGGTAGCGATGAGCAAGAGCATACCGTTACTGTTCCGGTATTGTTCGTAACCGAGCGTATAAGCAATGCAAACGCTTTGCAAACGCTTTTGGGAACAAATCCCGGTAGCGGTCAAACAAATCGCAGCGGATATTATATTCTCGATGCCGACGTTGGTTATACATTGGGTCAGAGTTTTACTAACTTGTACGGAACGTTCGACGGAAACGGAAAGACCGTTACGCTCGGAAATATAAATAACGGACTGTTCAGCTATATTTGTAATAACGCCGTTATTAAAGATCTTACCGTAAACGCATCGTATGATTCGGGCGCGCAATATCGCTCTGTTTTGGCAAATACTTGTCAAAATGCTTTGATAGAGAATTGCGAAGTTATTTATTCGGCGGGCAGTAATTCGGCTGCGACTGCGAATAATAACTTTTTGTTCAGAACGGGTTGCACAAACACTACGTTCCGCAATTTCACGATAAGTGCGGCGGGAAAGAAAATAGGTTCCGTATTCGGGACGAATTTCGGTAAAGATAGCGTTACGTTCCAAAATTGCGTAATAATAGCCGACGAAATAGGTTGCATGGGAATAAACGACGGTACGCAATATCAACTTTCGGACGTATCGGGCATTGCTTCTTTTATCGGCGCGGGACAGGATATTTCGCTTTACGGCTCTGCGGCGCAAGCTCTCGATCTTAAAGGTTTGGCTACGGGACGCACGGTAAGCGGAATTACGTACGGCAGTTATGATTTGGGTAGCGATCTTAGCTCGCTTACGCTTTCGGACGACTTGAAAAACGATCTCGAACATCACGGCAGTCAAGTTGTTACGGTCGCGTTTACGGACGGTTATTCGGCAAAAGTTCCGGTTACGTTTGTTACGGGCGAAATAACTACTGCCGCCGAGTTTATTCAGAAAGTACAGATTTCGACTGCCGAATTTAGTTCTTCGACCGTAATATACGGCTACTATATTCTCGGCGACGATCTTACTTTTACGAGCAATGTAAACGGCGCAAAACCCGCGGAAGGCTCAAATGTCCCTTATGTAATTGGTTTCTGCGGGACATTTGACGGCAGGGAATTTACGATAAGTACTTCCGGAGAAGCAGAAGTTTATCACGGCGGATTTTTCGGAGTACTCGGTAAGGGCGCAGTCGTAAAAAATGTGAATTTCAAAGTTAGTATGCATACCGGTGGCGGCGCTTATGACGGAACATGTGTGATTGCTTTCTTCGGACGCGGTGCTACCGTGGAAGATGTCAAAATCGATTTCGACAAAACTACTGCCGATACAAGAGGCGGGGTGCTTGTAGGAATGCGTAGCGGCGAAATGACATACCGTAACGTAATATTAAATGCCTCCGGACAAACGATTACATGTGTGTTTGGCGTTAAACTTAATTATTGTAACGAGCAGGGAACAGAAACTTCCACTCCGATTATTCCTACGTGCGAAAACGTTGTCGTAAATGCGGCGGCTGTTAGCTGTATCGGCAGTAAGCAGGGTGGAATTGTAAATACAGGCGATCATATCGCCGCGCCCGCGGGCTATACGTTTAACGTAACTCCCGTGGCATAAATAAGTATAAATTATTTATACGTCCTTGGAGAGGGACGCAAAAAACTACTACATAATTTTTACGCGAGGTAAAATACATGAAAGTAAGAAAGATCGGAATGATCGCGCTTGCCGCAATGCTTTTCGCAACCATGGTCGGCGCTACGGCTTGTTCCGGAAAAAGCGACGAATCGAAAACGACGACCGTTATAGAGTTTGCGAATTTTCAGGGCTGTGCGGGCGATTCGTGGCTGAAAGAAGCGGCGGCGCGCTTTTCGGAAGCGAAGAAAGACGAAAGCTACGAGAGCGGCAAAAAAGGTGTCAAGATCGAAGTAACCAACTTGAAATCTATCCCTTACGAGTCGCTGAATTCTTCGGGCTACGATATATTCATCGGCGAGAATAAGGCGAATATATACGAAATGTCGTCGTCGGGATTTCTTATGGACGTCGGCGATATAGTAAGTCCCATCGAATCTTCGATCGACTCCGACGCGATCAAACGCTTAAAAGGCGCGGACGGCAAATATTACGGACTTCCTTTCTACGAATGGTATACGGGCGTTACCTACGATCAGGACTTTTTCGACGAAGAAAATCTGTATTTCGCGGCTCCCGAGATCGCGGGGCGCACGCTTAACTCGAAGTTCGGTTCGGCTAAATTTACGGCAAGCGCAACGGATAAAAAATCCTGCGGTCCCGACGGAATATACGATACGTACGACGACGGTTTGCCGTCATCTTTGCAAGAGTTTCTTATTCTCTGCTCCGTTATCAAGACCGACGGCGGACGCAGTCCCTTTACTATCGCGGGCGCGTCGCTCGATTACGCTTTCTTCCTTGTGGACGGACTTTGGGCATCGCTTGCCGGAGCGGATCAGATCAAAACGATCTACAGCCTTAATTCCGACGGACAAGAAATCGTGGAAGTCGTTACGGGATATACGAACGAAGACCTTTTCTACAACGGTTCGGGGATCAAGCGTCCTATAACGGAAAAAATAGCTATCGACGACACGAACGGATACAAGATCTACGATATGGCTTCGCGCTATTACGCGCTTTCGGTTTTGCAGGTGATCTTGGATGAAGGGTGGTTCAACGAATACGAGTTCAATCGCGGCACGTTGACTAATTTGACTGCACAGTCGAATTTTATAAATCAAAACACTTCGGGTATGCTTTACGACGCGTCTTATTGGTGCTCCGAGTCGGAAGAACAGGGGAACTTCGACGTTTACCGCAAAGCTCACCCCGATAAGCCCGAACGCAACGTAAGCTATATGCCGTTGCCCGTTACGCTCGAAACGACGGTTACCGAAGGCAACGGACGCAAGCAGGCTCTGCTCGACGTCGGCTCGGCGCAACTGTTCGTCAATAAGCGCGTAGAACAGAACGAAGGAAAAAAGAAAGCCGTTACGGATTTTCTGAAATTCCTGTACGGTAAAGAAGAACTTGCCGCGTTCACCGAAAAAACGGGACTTATATTGCCGATCTCATACGAGTACGACGACACGAAACTCAACGACTATTTCAAAAAACTCAGCACGATACGTAACGCTTCGGACGTTGTATATTACGCTTCCGACAGTCAGCTGTTTTTGAAAAACATGGAAGCATTTTCTCTGACCTGGTCGGGAGCCGCAAACAGACCCGTTATAAACGGCGTGGAGATCGGTAAAGGCTTTATAGTAGCCATGAAAGATTACGACGCCGATTCGAAAGTTATTTTCGAAACGACAAGAAAAACCGAAACGCATTGGGCGGGCTTGCAGAGATAAGCGAAATTTATGAAGACTGACGTTTTGGAGAAGAAAGTCAGGGGTCTGCACACGGTCAAGAGAAACAGACTTATCTTTTATTCCGTGTTTATCGCCGTTCCGGTTGTGCATTTTCTGGTTTTCTACGTTTATATCAATTTCAATTCCATATTGCTCGCTTTTCGGAATTACAGTCTTGCCGACGTCGGCGGATTTCAAGCCGAATCCGCCGGGTTCGCGAATTTCGCCGTCGCCTGGAAAGAATTCGTTTCGCGTTCGTATCTTATTTGGAATTCGCTGATATTTCTTGCGGTCGACCTGTTTATCGTAACTCCGCTCGCGCTGTTGTTTTCGTTCTATCTGTACAAAGGAACGCCCGGAAGCGGATTTTTCAAGGTCATACTGTTTATGCCGCAACTTTTGTCCGGCGTGATCTTGGGACTTTTGTACAAATACGTGGCGACCGACGTATACCTTTGGTTTGCCGATATATTCGGGATAAAAGCGACGGGCGGACTGCTCGACAATGCCGATACGCAGATAGCTACGATGATCGTGTTCAACGCCTTAATGGGCTTCGGGGTAAACGTTCTGTTGTTCGTCGGCTCCATGAGCAGCGTGAATGCGTCTCTTGTCGAGTCTGCTAAGCTCGACGGCGCGACCGCCATGCAGGAATTTAGGTACATAATACTTCCGATGATCTATTCGACGGTGGCGACGATAGTAGTCATCTATATTTCGCACCTGTTTACGAATCAAGCCAACCTGTATACCATGTTCGGAAACGGCGCGGGGAAAAACGGAACGGTCGGATATTTCCTGTACGTTCAGACCATGGAGTCGAAATTGGTCGCTCCTACGAGCAATTTGTTGTCGTATCCCGTTCTTTCGGCGTTGGGATTTATTTTAACGGCGATCATATTGCCGTCTACGCTTATCATACGGTATTTGGCTAACAAGTACGGACCGAGAGAGGATTGACGCGATGACGAAAAAATCGACTAAAAACAACGTGTCCGCGATCAAAAGCGGAACGGGTACGAAAATAGTATTCACCGTGCTTTTCGTCGTCCTTTGCGTTTACGCGCTGTTCATGATCTTCATGCTGTTGTGGGGACTTACGACTTCGCTGAAATTCTATCGCGATTTCGAAGATCTTAACAATATAATGGGTTTTCCGAATCTCGATAAAAACGAGATGTTCAACAGCCGCGAAGCGTTTTTCCGCTTGGGAAATTACAAGACGATAATAGAAAATTTCGTGATAGAACGGCGCGACATTTATTACGGATTGGGGACCGAAGCCATAGTTCACAGCTGTAAAGCCGGTTTCGGCGAAATGCTCGTCAACACTTTGCTCTATACGGTCGGCGGCGCGCTTATCTACGCGATCGTTCCCGCGCTTACGGCGTATCTTTGCGCGAAATATCCGTATAAACTCAGCAAGATGATCTTCGTGGCGTATACGTTTATGATGTGCATGCCTATCGTCGGCAACACGCCGTTCGAACTTACGTTTTTGCGCAACGTGGGGCTTTACGACAACATACTCGGCAACTATTTGCAGAAGATGACGGGTAGCGGAATGTACTTTTTCGTGTACTTCGCATATTTCAAGGGCGTTTCCGAAACGTACCGCGAAGCGGCTTCGATCGACGGCGCTTCGGAACTGCGGATAATGACCCGAATTTATTTCCCGCTCGCAGTCAAGATAATTTCCACCGTGTTCCTTATTCAGTTCGTCGCGCTGTGGAACGATTATCAGACGCCGCTGTTGTATCTGCCCACGCACCCGACGCTCGCGTACGGCGTGTATTACGTTTCTTACGAAGCGCTTAATCCGACTTTCTACCATACGCCGATAAGGATCGCGGGACTTATGTTGCTTGCCGTTCCAATCGTGATTCTGTTCGCTATATTCAAGGACAGACTTATGGGGGACATTTCGCTCGGCGGAATAAAAGAATAAATAAG
>DBEXQE010000232.1:0-4314 GCA_048167245.1 Christensenellales bacterium
ATGACCAAGAGAGAAAGATGGCTTACGGAGATTTCGTTTATAACCGCCGTACTGCCGCTCATCTTCATAGCGTTTATACTTAAACTTCTGCCCGCACGGATACCGATCACCGATATCAACATAGTGGACGTAAAAGTAGAATATGCGAACAAGTACAACAATCTCATAACGGGACTGTTTTGTCTTGTGCCCCTGCTGATAGTCGGAATATCGCGCTATATAAAAAAGAAAATTCCCGATTACAAGAATTACACGGCTATTCTCATTATGAGCATGGTTCTGTCTTTGGCGTTTTCGGCAATCATAATCAAGGGACTTGCGGCGCAGGTAAGGAACGTAAAGGACCTTAAAAGTTTCGATTTCGTCGGGTTCGGCGCCGTGCTTGCCTGCATATTCATGGCGCTTATGGGAACTGTTACGCGCTACCGCAAAGTCGGCAGTAAGTTCTGGGCGATAAACAACCGCTACACGAGAAGTTCGGCGAGCATCTGGAAAACCGTCCACCACAACGCGGCGAGCGTTCAGACGCCCGCGTTCGTATTCGTCGCCGTCGTGCTGTCGTTCGTGCGCGGATACGCAACGCTGATCATTTTCTTTTCCGCGCTGTTTGTGTTCGTTGTTTGGACTTTTATACATTCGTATCTTATAAAAACGGTTTTCGAAAAGCGCAGAAAGGAAAACGGTATCGAGCCGGGCGGGGTTTGATATGCCCGACGCAAAAGGATTTTACGAAACGGCGGCTTCTCCGGGAGAATATTTTTTCGTTACGGAAGCGCAGTCGAATTCGGCGCGATCGCATTTTCACAACAGCGTCGAAGTGGTTATCGCCGTAGACGACGGTTTTCATATCACGGTAAACGGCGAAGAATTCGTGCTCGACCGCTACGACGTAGCCGTTATCAACCGTTTCGACATACACTATTTTCCTATGCAGAACTTGCGCACTCACGCGATGGTGATAGGCGAGAACTATTGCAGTCGCTTTTATCAGTCTGCGGGCGATCGCGTTTTTCCGACCGTCCTACGAAATAACGGCAAGGCGGCTGACGAGTTCATGCCGCTCGTTTTGTTCATGTGCAAGCAGGGCTTTTATGCGGAAGAGCTTATGAAATACGGATTTGCCGATATGTTTTTCGGAATACTCAAAAAGTATTATCCGCTCGTGCCGCGCAGGATAAGATCGAACACGCATCTTATCTCGGAGATCTTGCAATACATTCAGAAGGATCTGACGCAGGAACTTACGCTTTCGGGCATTGCGGAGAAGTTCGGATACAGCAAAACGTATCTGTCGGCGCTGTTCAACGAGTATCTCGGCATGCACTTCCGCGAATATATAAACCGCTTGCGCGTCGACTTAGCTCTCGGCATGCTCGCGGACAAGGAAAAGAACGGCGAAACCGTTTTGTCGATCTCGGGCAAATGCGGTTTCGACAGTCCCAACACTTTTTACAGAGCAATGAAAAAGTACGCCCCGAAAAAATCGTAACTTTTGACATATCCGCCGTATTTTTCGGCTTGAATCGCGGCGATAAACCTGATATTATTTTAGTGTCGGAACGGGAAAAGTTCCGTCGGAAAAAAATAATATTCGAGGTTGGGTTAAGTTATGAAAATAGGGGTCATGGCGGAGAGTTTCCGCACAGATTTCAAAACGGCGGCGGCGATAGCGAAACAGCTCGGCGCAAGCGGCATGCAATCGTACGCGAGTTCGTTCGGCGCGGACGGGATCATGGGCTACTGCGACGGAGATCTTAGCAAAAAGACGGTCGCCGAAAACGAGATAAAAGAAGTCCGCTCGATAATGTCCGACGCGGGGCTTTGTTTTTCCGCGATCTGCGGCGATTTCGGTTGCGCGATGTACTACACGAAAAACCGCGCGGAGATCGACAGGGAAAAGCGCGTCATGGAAGTCGCCGATAAGCTCGGCACTAAAATAGTTACGACGCATATCGGCGTTATTCCGGGTTACGAGTGCGAGCAGTACGACAGCATGATGAAGGTGTACGGGGAACTCGCGCGCTTTGCGGAGTCGGCGGGGTGCGTGTTCGCGATCGAAACGGGACCCGAAAAATCTCCGCTTCTGAAAGCGTTTTTGGATAAAATCGACAGCAAGGGTTGCGGCGTGAATTTGGACCCCGCCAACCTTGTTATGTGCGCGGGCGAAAACCCGATCGAAGCCGTAAAAAATCTGAAAGACTACATAGTTCACACTCACGCAAAGGACGGAATTCAGCACCGCCCGTTCGATACGCGCGCTCTTTACGCTCCGCAGTATTATAACGTGGAACCCGCGACGGGAAAACTTATTTCCGAAATGCCGCTCGGCGAAGGCAACGTGCCGTGGGACGGCTATATGGCCGCGCTAAAAGAGATAGGCTTCGACGGCTTCCTTACGATAGAACGCGAAGTCGGCGACGACCCGAAAAGGGATATAGAGAAGGCGGTCGACTTCTTAAAAAAATATTTATAAGGAGAAACAACAATGAAAAAACTCAAAGTGGCGATAATAGGCGTAGGCAACATATCCGGCTCGCATATCAACGGCTACAAGGCTTGCCCGAACGCCGAGATAGTCGCGTTCTGCGATATAAACGAAAAACAACTCAAAAAACGCGGCGAAGAATTCGGCGTAACGAATTTGTTCACGGACGCGGGCGAAATGCTCGACAAAATGCCCGAGATACAAGCCGTTTCGGTCTGCACCTGGAACAGCGCGCACATGCCTTGCGCGGTAGCGGCATTGGAGCGCGGCAAGCACGTTCTGCTCGAAAAGCCCATGGCTATGAGCAGGGCGGAAGCCGAAAAGATAGTCGCGGCGTCGGAGAAGTCGGGCGCGAAACTCATGATAGGCTTCGTGCGCAGATACGGAAACGACTGCGACGTGGTAAAAGATTTCATCGACAACGGCTACTTGGGCGACGTGTATTACGCGAAAGCGACCTATTTGCGCCGCAACGGCAATCCGGGCGGTTGGTTCGGCGACAGATCGCGCTCGGGCGGCGGTCCGCTTATCGACCTGGGCGTTCACGTTATCGATCTCGTGCGCTACCTTATGGGCAAGCCGAAAGCCGTTTCCGTTTACGGCGCGACTTTTAATAAGCTCGGCAACCGCAGCGGCGTTAAGGACAAAAAGAATTACAGTTCCGTTTCGGCGGGAAAAGACGATATTTGCGACGTCGAAGATCTGGCGGCGGCGATGATCCGCTTCGACAACGGCGCGGTGCTGAACGTGGAAACGAGTTTTTCGCTGAATATCGAAAAGGACGAAGGCGAAATTCGACTGTTCGGCACGAAGGGCGGCGTGAAACTCGACCCCGAGTTCAAAATGTTCACCGAAACGAACGGTTACCTGTCGGATATCAAGCTCGCCATGCCGACCGCGCTCGATTTCAACGGACTGTTCGAGAACGAGATCGCGCACTTCGTCGATTGCGTGCTGAATGACAAGCCTTTCCGCTCTCCCGCGGAAGACGGCGTGGAAATGATGAAAATTCTCGACGCCGTTTACGAATCCGCCAAACTCGGCAAAGAAATTAAACTGTAATAAAACTGTAAAACAAAAGGCTGTCCGTCGCGACAGCCTTTTTCATATCGTTCTATTAATTTAACCCGAGTTCCGTAAGAACGTCGTCGGCGGATATTTCGGTCGCGTTTCCGTTGTACTTCATGCCGAAAAGTCCCTTTTTGAAACAGCCGAGTTCTCTGCCGTAATACCGATAGAAATTCGATTTTTCCATAAGAAAGTAAGCGTCTTTCGTCTTGCCGCTTTTCAAAAGGTCGGTGTATTCGTTCCACAGCGTTTTGATTTTCTCTCTCGCCGCGTCTTTTTCGCGCTCGTCTTTTTCGTGTGCGGCTCTTTTTAAGTTTTCTTCGTACGCGACTTTTCCGCTCGGGGTCATAAGATTTACAAACCCGTTTCGCACCGCGTCGAACAGTTCGGCGGTAATATTGCTTTCGTTCCGAAAATCGTTTTCGTACTCGTTCGTTTTTTCGATCGCATAAAGGCAGAATTCGTCGTCGTAACCGTGTAATTCGCGCGGTATTTCGGTGTCCGCGACGGGTCCCTTTTCGGCGATCGTACGGATCGCGGCGATCGTTCTGTTTAACGGATCCAAGTCGTAGTAAAGCACTTTTGCGCCCGTTCTGAGTCTGTACGCCGCATTGTCCATAGTTCTGAGTTTTCTGTAAAGTGCCGCCAGATCCATTTTATAAAGCGTCAGATCGCCCGTAAAATCTTTTCCGCAGATTTTTTTCAGATAAGCGTTCGTGTCGTTTTTTATGCGTTCGAGATAACTCTTTCCGACTTCTTTG
>DBEXQE010000233.1:0-4534 GCA_048167245.1 Christensenellales bacterium
GAAGTTGCGGGCGACGAACAGTCCTTTATAATGACGGGCGCAAATCTTTCGGGCGCGGACGCTTCGACGGATAAAATCGTGTTGCATATCCGTTACGACGGCACGGATAAACCCGAACTTACGCTGTCGGCTAAATTTACCAATTCGAGAGTGTACTCGGATATTTTAAGAGTTACGCTCGAAAACGGAGAGAACGAAATTACGCTCGACCTTTCCGACAGAACAGCCGCGATAAGCGAGCTTGCGTTTATATTCGAAGTAAAAGACGCGCAGTCGATAGCGGCAAAAACGCTCTATATTAACGGCATATCCGTTTACAGACAATAAAAAAGGGAGAAATGAATATGAAAAGGAAGTTTTTGGCGGTTCTTATAGCGTTGCTCGCGACGTGCAGTCTTGCGTTCGTTGCGTGCAACAAAAGCAACGGCGCCGACGGCGGAAACGACGGGCAGATTGCAAACGAAAACCGTGTCGTGCTTGCCGATTTCGAACAGTGGGCGCCCGATTTTCAGATTATGCGCCTTATGGAATCGTTCGGCGCGGTAGACGTTAACGCGGATGAAAATTTCGTAAAGTCGGGCAAACAGTCCGCAAAACTCTACGTAACGGGTAGCGAGGTCAGCGCAGACAACCCGTATATCTACTTGCCGACGAAAAGCGAATATCTCGGCTTCGATTATACCGACTTCAGAAAAGTCGAAACGGTTACGGCTCAGGTGTACAGTTGCGCCGAAGAAAGTATCACCGTCGAAATGGGCGTAGTCGTTGCGATTAACGGCATCAAGGATAAGGACGTTCAAAGGGCTTACTCCAAAACGTATACGCTTTCGGCAGGTTGGAACGAGCTTGTCTACACGCCCGATATAAGCTATATTGCGACTATGGCGGGCTTTGAAACGTTCGACGGCGTTAAGGGCGTTTACTTTGCGTTTCCGAAAAGCGGCGCGACAGTAAAAGCCGACGCGGATATATACTATCTCGACGACGTTATAATAAACTACGGCGACACGGAAAAGACAATCGAAAAGGTTACGCTTTCGAAAGACGACGCGGCAACCGTTTACAAAGCGGGCAACGCAATAACAAAACTGCTCGACACGGCTATGCCTATAACGGATTTCGAGAATAAGGCTATTTACTTCGAGTTCAAGCTCGTTTCCGACGGCAAAATGACTTTTTACTTCGGCAACGGAAACCATGCGGGCATAATAGGCGGCTTTATAACGGTTACGAAGAACGGCGATTCGGTAACGGCAAGCACGGGCAGAGTTTTCCCGATAAACGGCGAAGACGGTTGGTACGCCTGGACGAAAAACCGCGCCGAATGGACGGGCACGCCCTTGAATACCGCAGGCGCGGATACGACGATAAAATATTTTCTTACGGGAAGCGCGTCGAACCTTACTACCAACGTGAGAATCGACTGGACGAGCGTAAAAGCCGTAGACTGTATGTACGAGTCTACACGCGACGACGTTGCAAACAAGTATCCTGCCAATGCGGGGTGGACGGCAAAACCCTTTAACGGAATAGCTATGTCGGAGTTCGGTGGCAAAGCCATTGCGTTCGATTTCAAAATGGAAACCGACGGCGCAATGCAGTTTTACGTTCAGGCAAGCGGCGACGGCGGAGCCAAAAGCGTTATAGGACGTATTCAGATTGCCAAGAAAGACGAAACGCTTACGGCTAAGACCGTTACGAGTTATACGAATAAAGACACATACGTTCTGGGCGACGACGTAGGCAGAATAACGCCGATAGACGGAGCGGATAATTGGTATACGTTTATGTTCAACCGCGAACTTTGGCACGGCAGCGGTGTGGGAAGCGCTTCCGCCGACGACCTTGTAAATAACTTTATCATAGATTACACCACGACGAACGTTTCGGTCGACGGACGCAGTTTCCGCGTTGCCGACGCATACGATTTGACGCGCAACGAAGCCGCAAGAACTTACAGCGGTCCCGCCGAAATAAACTTTACCCCGATTGCTTTTTCCGATTTCGACGGCAAGGCGTTCCGCTTCGAGTTCAGAATGGAAAACGACGGAAATATCAGATTTTACGTAAGGGCTAAATCGGGAACCGACTACAAAAGCGTTATCGGATTTGTTACAATCACAAAATCGGGTGATGCGTTTACTTGCAAAAACGACTCAGGCAAAGATATAGGAAAGGTTGTTCCGATTGAAGACGACGACGGTTGGTTTGCGTATATTCTCAACCGCGGCGATTGGCACGGAAGTAATTTAAGCGAGACTCTCGATACCTATACGGTGGAAAAAATGGTTATTTCTTCCGTTGAGTCAAGTATTAAAATCGCCGTAAACAGATTTTCGGCGTATACTCCGACACGCGACGAACGCGCGACGTATTACGACGCGAGCAGTAAGGTGGAAAAATTCATTACGAGAATACCGCTTTCGGATTTTGACGGCAAAGCCGTGCATTTCGAATTCAAGCCTATGGGTAGCGGCACAATGCAGTTCTATTTCTCTGATTCGGACAACGGCAGTATAACGGGCGTAGTTACGATTAAGAGCGACAATAACGGAACGACTACCGATAAGGGCACGTTAACGGAGTCGGGCGACGGATGGTTCGGGCTGGATATAAAGAGAGTGGAATGTAACGGAAGCGGTTTTAACAGTACGCCGCATCCCGAAAAGCTGAATTATTTTACTACTTTTACTACGTTTAATCTTCCCGTGTTAATCGACTGGGACAGCGTTTCTGCTGTTGAAACATCGCGCAGAGAAGTTGTATTCGACGTTACCACAGCAACAAAGTCAAATCCCGTTTCGTACATTTCTCTTTCGGCTCTCGACGGCAAAGCCATACATTTCGAGTTTAAGCCTACGGGCGAAGGAACGTTCGGTTTCTATTTTGCCGACGGAAGCGTAAACGGCGGTCTTACGGGAACGAGCAGTCAAATCACAAAAGACGCGTCGGGCATAAGAGTTTCGGGCGGCAACGGAAGATTGATTGCTCTGGACGACGGTTGGTATGCGTTTGAATTGAACCGCAGTGATTGGAACGGAAGCGCGTTTAACAACGGCACGCCTACAAAGGTTACGTATTTTACTACTTTCTCACAGTATTCGCTCACATTTATACTTGACGTAAACAGTGTAAAAGTAGTAGACTCGTTTTAATGAATAATCGAACTTACATTACTGCGACGGTCGGATACAACACTTGCGAAAAACACGTTTGCGCGCCTGTTTTCCGCAAGGAGTTTTCCGCCGATAAAACGGAGCGTGAAAACGCCGTTATCGAGATTTCCGCCGTCGGATTTTACCGTCTGTTTCTTAACGGAAACGAAATTACAAAGGGCTGTCTTGCGCCGTATGTTTCCAACTCCGACGATATAGTTTATTACGACCTGTATAAAGTGGGAGATTTATTGCAAGGGGAAAACGTTCTCTGCATTATGCTCGGCAACGGTTTTGCGAATTCGCTTGACGGCAACGTGTGGAACTTCGAGAGCGCGTCGTTCAGATGCGCTCCCAAAGTTTACGCCTGTCTGCGCGTAGGCGGAAAATGCGTGCTATCTGCCGACGGGAGCTTCGAAGTATACGATTCGCCGATAACGTTCGACGATTACCGTTTGGGCGAGTTTTACGACGCAGGAAAAGAAAGACCCGAAATGTTTCTGTACGGGTATCGCGGCGCGGATTCAAGACCTGCTTTGATTGCGGAGCCGCCGACGGGCGAATACCGCTTGTGTAAGGCTCAGCCGATAAAGGAATGCGGAGTGATTTTTCCCGTGTCCGTCTTTGCGTCGGGCGACGGCTTTATTTACGATTTCGGACAGAATAACGCGGGTGTTTGTCGGTTGAAAATCAACTCGCGCGCGGGGCGGAAAATTTCGCTTCTGCACGGCGAGCTTATAAAAGACGGCAAACTTTTTATGCGGAATCTCCTGTTTAAAGGCAGAAGCCGCGAGTTTTATGTTCAGCGCGACGAATATATTTGCAAGGACGGCTATCAGGAATGGCAGCCGTGTTTTACGTATCACGGTTTCAGATACGTTTACGTCGAGGGTATAGACGCAGAACAGGCTACGGAAGATTTGCTGTCGTTTGTGATTATCCGTTCGGATATTCCGCAGACGGGCGAGTTCGGTTGCGACGACGGGATAACGAATAAAATTCAGGAATGTACGCTCAGAAGCGACGCGTCGTGCTTTCATTACTTTCCGACCGACTGTCCGCAACGCGAAAAAAACGGCTGGACGGCAGACGCGGCGTTGTCTTGCGAACAGCTTTTGTATAATTTCGACTGCGCGGTTTCTCTGCGCGAGTGGCTGAACAATATACGCAAAGCTCAGACGGAGCAGGGCGCACTGCCTGGTATAGTTCCGACGGGCGGCTGGGGCTTTTCCTGGGGCAACGGTCCCGCGTGGGACGCCGTAATTACTGAGCTTCCGTATCAGCTGTACAGGTTCACGGGCGATAAAGAGATAATCCGAGAAAACGCCGCGGCAATATCGCTGTATTTTTCGTATCTTAAAACAAAAGTCAACAAAGAC
>DBEXQE010000234.1:0-1532 GCA_048167245.1 Christensenellales bacterium
CGCGCTGACCGTTCTGAGAATAAATCTGAGAAAGAGAAAGAGCTGATCTCAATAGAACAGCAGGCAGGTGGCGGACGCGGCTATTCCCTTTTCGTCGCCGACTATGCCGAGCTGTTCGGTCGTGGTAGCCGATACGTTTACGTGTTCGGCGGATATTTTCATTCCAGCCGCGAGAGATTCGCGTATCGCGCCTATATAAGACTGTAATTTCGGCTTTTCCGCCATTATGACGGCGGAAAGGTTTCCTATTTTATAGCCGTATTTCGATATAAGTTCCGCGACTTGCATAAGAAGTATCATCGAACTTATGTCTTTGAACTTTTTGTCCGTGTCGGGGAACAGCACTCCTATGTCCGGAAATCCGCCCGCAGAAAGCAGAGCGTCCATTATCGCGTGCGTGAGTACGTCCGCGTCGGAATGACCTTTGAGCCCTTTTTCGAACGGGATCTTAACTCCGCCGAGTACGAGCGGTCTGCCGCTCACGAGCTTATGAACGTCGAACCCGACGCCTATTTTCGTGCGTCCCGCCGCAGGGAAGTACAGATCGCGCGGAGCCGTTACTTTCACGTTTTCGTATTCGCCGACGACTACGTGCGGAACGTATCCGGCGCTTGCGTATACTTCGGAGTCGTCCGTGTATGCGTCGGACTTCGCTTCGTTGTACGCCTTTTTTATTCGATCGAAAATAAAGGTCTGCGGAGTCTGTATATTATATAAGCCCGCGCGCGCGAGATTTTTGATTATCTCGTTGTTCTGCACGACTTTTATGGTGTCTACCGCTGGGACGGCGACTATTCCGCTGCCGAACTTTACCGCGTCGTCGATGCTCTTGTTTATCGTTTTCGGGCTTACGTGCGGACGCGCTCCGTCGTGGATACATATAATGTCACATTCTTCCACGGCGTTCAGTCCGTTTTTTACCGATTCGAAACGCGTGCTCCCGCCCAAACAGACGGAAACGTTTTCGTACTCGTCGGCAATTTTTCGGATCTCCTTTTCGTCGGCGTGCGATACCACGAGCATAAGAGCGTCTATTTTGCTCGCGCGGAACTTGTCTATCGTAAGTTCGAGTATCGTCTTTTTGCCTACGTAGTACAGGATCTTGTTATACGGCAAACCCGTGCGCGAACCGCTTCCGGCGCAGAGAATAAGTCCGCATGTCTTGGGCGGCTTTTTGTTGTCAGTCGTCTTGTCTGATTTCATAGAGAGTACGGGCTTCCTCCTTGGACGCTTTTTCGTTCAGGGCTTTCACTTCGAACACGAGCGCGCCGTTGCCGAATTCGATCTTCACGATATCGCCGACCTTTACGCGGTAGGCTGGCTTTACGGCTTTGCCGTTCACGAACACTCTTTCGGTGTCGCACGCCGAGTTCGCGACGGTCCTGCGCTTCAATATTCTCGATACTTTCAGAAATTTGTCTATTCGCATAATATGATTCTATCATGTTTCGAGTTAAAAAGCTACAAATATCTCCGTATAAAAGGAAAAATTTTCACCCGAAAACGTTCGGAAAAAATTTTTTACAAACTTT
>DBEXQE010000235.1:0-15901 GCA_048167245.1 Christensenellales bacterium
GTATACCGCTCCCGTGCTGTGATTTAACGACGCCGCCGTCCCGTTGGTCCCGCCGCCGCTCTTGGCATTGCTGTAACCCACGTTCGCAAATACGTTTTCCGCATCCGATTTTACCATAACGGTAAAGTACTTCGGTTTTTCGCCGTCCTTTACAAAGCCGTCGATATACGCTTCGGAGAGCATGAAACCTATGTTCGCGCCGAGATTGGGCGAAACTTTAATAACGGTCGCTCCCGCTATCTCCGCGGTATCGGTCGAATAAGAAACGTTTGAAGATACGACGGGATAACCGTCCGTAAACGTTTCTATATACACATACGCGTTTACGGTTTCCGCCGCGCCGCCCAAAAATTTTATGCCGAAATTTGACAAGTCGTCGGGCGTCAAAACGGTATCGCTGTATCTGTAATTATAGCGGTTCGATTGACCGTAAAGACCTTTTGCCCAGACTCCGCCGAGATTGAAAATTTTCCATTCGGACGACGCGTCATTAAGCATATCCCCGCACGCCCAATCGGCATACGCTTCATTCGGAGCCTGATTTAAGTTTGCGCCCGGAATAACGCTACCGTTTACGCCTTTGAAATAAATCCTTACGGCTTTGACTCCGCCGTCTTTCAACTCACGGATATATTGCGGGTCGAAATTCATTACGGTAACTTCTCTTTTGCCGCGGACTTTCCACGCGTCTACCTGCAAACCGTTAAAGTCGACCGTTGCGGACGAAGCCGCGACTCCCGACAGCGCGGGAACTTTTTCCGTATATTTCAATTTCGTCGAATACGCTTTGCCGTCGTCTGCAAATACAGTCAGAGCGATCTCGTCGCCAACCGACTTTTCGCTTAAAATATTTTTATCCGCTTCGGAAAGCGTAAAACTCACCATGCCGCCGTCCTTCACGGTAGCGGAAACGCTCTTTGCGCCTATGTACGCACTGACGTAATTTCCGCTCGGAAGATCGTCTACATACCCTTCCGCGCTCCCGTCCGCGGCAATAAATCCGTTGACCGAATTCTCTCTCGCTCCGACTTCCACGTAACCTGCCAGCACGCCGTTTTCGTCTGCTTCGCCGCTTGCAAGCGCGGAGTTCGCTATATCGCGAAGCGAGCGCGTATTATCTCTCGATTCCGCATAAACTATTCTTTCCGTCCCGCCGCTTTCGGTTACTTTCGCGTATGCGCGTGCGGATATCGGCGTGTCGTATCGGAAACCGTCGCAATAATTTTCCAAACCGTAAAGCGCCGCTCTGAACTCGAATTCGTCGTCGGTTGCGGGATCCGAGTCGAACGCGATACTCTTGCGACTTACTATATCCACCGCCCCTTGCGCGCCCGCAGTAAGCTCGGTTTCGTTGCCTAAGCCGAATGCGATAAGCGTATGCAATTCAACCGTAGCGCCGCCCGCCGTCAAAGATCCGTAAAACTTCTCGCTTATCTTCGAGATAAAGCGTATGCCCGTATCGTCTTGCGCGCCCGTTACGGTTGCCGTCTTGACCTGCGCGCCGTACTCCATATAAAAGCTGCCTTGTATCTCTGCGGTCGAATTGCAGACCGAGGAGTCCGAAGCCGCATACGCCGAACCGAAGCCCGCGGCTACGATCGCGCACAGCACAGCGGCGAACAACAGCATTTTTCCGTTTTTTCTTTTCATGATTTCATATTCCCCTTGCTTTGCATATTACAAGTGTACCACTTTTTGTTTTTACACTCTATACCCTTTTTTGACGATTATGCGCTCTTTTTTGATATAAAAGAATAAAATTCGTTTGAAACTTTGATAACTATGTGTTATAATACGGCTATGGAAATCGTAAAATTGGATATGCGTCCCGATCTGAACGACGTGATGCACGAAATAAGCATACGAATAAAAAACGAACGCAATATATACGTTCGCAAACACACTCATTCGTTTTGGGAATTTATGTTCATAGAAAGCGGATCGATAATGCAGTCAATAAACGGCGTGGAAAAATCAGCCGAAAAACACGAACTATATATTATCCGACCCGAAAGCGTGCATCAATTGAAAGCCGACCCGTCGCGTCCCGTCATGCTTTTCAACTTCGAAGTCGATTGTACTTTTTTGAGCAATCTGCTCGCGTCCATGGGTTTTCCTTCCTTGGATTCGGTTTTCGACGGAGATCACTTTTCGTTTACGTGCTCGAACGAAGAAACTCTCTCTTTCATAAAACTTCTTAACAAATCGCAGGACGAAAAAAGCACCGAATCGCTCAAATGGAATCTGTTGAAAGTGATCATCGCGAAATTCGTAACCAAAGCGATCACCGATCTTAACACCACGCCCAAATACACGACTTCGAACCAAATCATATCGCAGGCGCTCGCGGAGCTTGACAACACAAACAATTTTCGTGTTTCGATAGGAGAACTGTTCAAAAGTCTGAACTACTCGCACGAGCATATTTCCAGGCTTTTCAAAAAAGAAGGCATCGACCCGCCCGTCAGAATTTTTCTGCGCAATAAGCTGTCTTATTCATGCACCCTGCTTGCTTCGTCGAAAATGAAGATAATAGACATCATCGACATCTGCGGGTTGAATTCCACAAGCTACTATAACAAAGTGTTCAAAAAAGAATACGGTATCACCCCTATGGAATACCGTAAAAAATTCAATGCGTTTAATTGATTTATTCCCGTTACGCTAATCGTCCCATTCGTCGGCGAACGTTTTTACGCTCACCGCGCTTGCGTCTATCGGAAACTCTGCGGACAGAGTAACGACGCGCTCGTCCCCTTTTTCCATATCGAAATAGTCGTCGCTTATTTCTACGTCGCCGCCGTAAGGGGTGTCTATAAACACAAGACGCGCAAATTCGTTAGCCTTGATATTTAGGCGCACCGATCTCTCCGTAACCTGTTCGGCGCGGACGGTAAGGTCGCTTTTCCATTCCGCGCCCTGCCAAAGGTCGTAAAAATATATGCTCTTGTCGGATATCCCGTCGCCGCTTATTTCCGCGAATAAATACGCTTTTTCGCGGCTTTGCTTTATTTTTATTCCGCGGCGCGTATAGACGGAATTCGCCGCAACGGCAATTTCGCTCGTTTCGCTTCCGAGATTAAGTCCCGAAACCGTGCGCTGACCCGTGCAGAGCGAGAGCGTTATATCGCGGCGCAAATCGTTCGCAACGCTAAGATCCGTATTTTCTCCGTCGAACCAAAAGAACACGTGAACGGGCGCAAACGCCGCTTTCTGAATATAGAATACGGGCTTCTTTTCGCCGTAAAAGTCGACGACCGACCAGGTTCCGCAACCCCAGATATCGTTATACATCCAATTCAGTATTCCGTGGCATCTTTCGCTCGCCCGCGCGTACTCTATCTCGGAGCGCATTATTTCGAGATGCGCCGCCATGGCTTTTTTGACGAACTCGGGCAAAGTTTCCGTCTTTCCGAACAGCGCGTTCGCAAGGCGGAATTCTTTCGTTATGAAAGTTTCTTCGGGAACGCACGCGTAGGGATTCAGCATGAAATGCTCGTGCCAGACTTCGTTCACGGGCCACAGTTTATCTTCGGGAATGAACTTTTTAAGACTTTTTATGCGGCACGGACCGAGTATCGCGCATTCGGTCGTGAACGGACTTTTATTCGTCGCAAGGTACTCGCGGAAATCCGTTATGCGGTCGTCGATAAGCGCGGGGTCGTAACACGAAGTATGCAGATCGCCCGACGAATAGTCCATATCTATATCCGTTCGGCTGTGCGGGCTGTTGGGCACGTAAACGGAATTGCGCGTAAGTTTTCCGTGCAAGCCGCGCAGAAGAATTTCCCATACGTACTCGCCGTACTGCGGACCTTTGCAATCGAGAAACTTTCGCCTTTCGTTTCCGCCGCAAAATACGGTTACGCACGCGCGGTTGCGAAGTCTGCGCAACTGACAGTCGGCTTCCGCATACACCGTTTTTCTGAAATCCGCGTCGTCGTCGGGAACGTCGGAGCAAGCGAACATAAAATCCTGCCAGACCATTATGCCGAGCTCGTCGCATAAATCGTAGAATTTTTCGCTCTCGTAAATTCCTCCGCCCCACACGCGCAACAGGTTATAATTCGCTTCATTCGCAAAAGCGAGCAAACGGCGGTAAGTTTCGTCTGTTACCGTACCCGTCATATTGCTTGCGGGTATCCAATTCGACCCTTTGCAGAAAATATCCGTTCCGTTTACGTTAAGTATAAACGACAGCGAACGGTCGTCGAGCGGTCTTTCGACGATTTTCACGGTACGGAAACCGAATTTGCCGCGCTTTTCGCATACCGTTTCGTTTTTTCTGCGCAGTTCCAACGCGTACGAGTACAAATTCGCGTCGCCGTAGCCGTTCGGCCACCAAAGTTTTACGTTTTCGACCGCAATGTTTTGAAGTATGAACTGCCCCGACGCGTCCGATACGACTTCGTAATATCCGCCGCCTTCCGTAATCGGAGCTTTGCTTACGCGCAAAACAAGCGAATAATCTTCGGGCTTATCCTTGAACTTGTCGTCCAGGCGCGTGATAAACGTAGCGTTGCCGCTCACGTCGCACGTTATTTCCGTGTCGAGAATATTGTCGCTGTCAGCCGAAACGACGCAGACGGGTCTGTATATGCCGTAACCCGGGAAATCGGGCGCCCAATCCCACATAAAATGGCACGACGGCTTGCGGTAAAATATGCGGTTCGGATGAAAAATCGACATATATTTTTCGTTCTTTTTCGAATCGTAAACGGCATACGGAGAGCGCATTTTCACGCTCAAAACGTTCTCGCCGACTCTGCCCGCGTCCTTTACGGCAAAGCGGTACGGCACGTACATGTTTTCGGTTTCGCCTATCCGTTTGCCGTTCAGAAACACCGTCGAAAACGTGTCTACGCCGTCGAAACGCAAATAAAGTTTCTCGCTTTCCAGATCGCTTTCGGAAAGCGTAAACGTGTTCGTATATTCCCAATCGACTTCGAGTATGCGCTTCGACTTCCTGAAATTTACGCCGAAAAGCGGGTCTTGTATCTTGCCCGCCGTAAACAGATCGTTCGTGATATCGCCCGGCACGCTTGCCGGATATTCGCCGAATTCCGCGTTTTTTACGGTCCATCCGCCGCTCAGTATTCTTACGTCTTCCATTTGTCCGTTCCTTTTGAATGTTTTATGAATTTTCGTTCAACAGCGCGATTATTTTATCGAGTTCGCCGTTTGAAAGTTTGTTGTTGCTCATGGTTACCGCCTGACGCAGTTGCAGGCTTTCCGCGACTTTTCGGAAAAACGTATCGCCCGTTATATGTCCGTTTACTATCTCGAAGCGGTAATTTTCGTCGTCCGTTATGCACCCGCAAATAGCGGCGTTAAGATACTTTTCTACGATTTCCGCGCCGCGCTCGCTCTTTATTATCTCGCCGACTGTCGAATATCTGTCCGCTTTGTTTTTCGGAGCCAACCTGACGCTTTTCGAAAAAATATCCGTTTCGGCGTCGCGGCATACGGCAAGCCTAAATTCGCCTTTCGGCAGGACAAAACCGCGCTTTAAGTCGTAATACGTTAACTCGTTTGCCGAAACTTCGAGCGCAACTCTTTTCGTTTCGCCCGCGCGCAAAAACACTTTATCGAACGCGACGAGCTTCGCCGCGCGCAATCCGTTTTCTCCGCGCGTTTTGAGATATACCTGCACGACTTCTTTTCCGTCGCGATCTCCCGTGTTTGTAAGCGAAAACGAAACCTTGATTTTTTCGTCCGCGCTTCCGATCGTGTTCGGAAAAACTTCTGGATCCGAATAGGCAAACTCCGTATACGAAAGCCCGTAGCCGAACGGAAACACCGTTTCGATCTTGTTCTTTATGTAGTAAGAATACCCTGCGTCCGACCTTTCGCGGTAAAAAATTTCGTCCGTATTTTCTTCGCCGCGGCACGGACTGTCGCTCATATCCGCAATGAAAGTTTCGGCAAGCCTGCCGCTCGGATCTACGTCGCCGCAAAGAATTCTCGCGAGCGCATCTCCGAAAACCTGACCCGCGTAATACGTTTCCACCGCCGCGCGGCTAAGCAATTTGACTTCGCGCAGATCGACGACGGAACCGTTCACGAGTACGCAGACCGTATTTTCATTGAACTTTGCGCACTCTCTCAACAGCGTCGCGTCGAGCGAAATATCTTCCCTGTCGTAGCCTTCGCTGTCGGGACTCACGCCGAGAAAAACGACTACGGCGTCGTATCCGCCCATTCTTTTATCGGGTCTTTCGAAATAGTCGCAAGCGCGGAACGTATCCGTAAGAGCCGCGAGCGCCGTTTTATCCGTATCCGACTTGACCTGCGCGCAACCGCCGCCCTGCGAAAACGACGAGAGCGCAAGTTCGCCCGCCACGGCAATGCGAGCACTCTTTTCAAGCGGCAATAAAAAACCGTCGTTTTTAAGCAAAACCATGCTCTCTTCGGCAAGATAAGTTTCGTTTGCTCCGACAGGCTCGGAGTTAACTTCGGAAAAACAGAAATCCGCGAGCTTTTTTATACGCGCAACGCTTTTATCGAGTTGCGATTTTCGGAGCGCGCCGAGCTTCACCGCTTCAAGGACTTCCGAATGAGTTTTCCCGTCCGATCCGGGCATTTCGAGATCGAGTCCGCAAGCGTAACTCGCCGCTCTGTCGTCTACTCCGCCCCAATCGGAAACGACTACTCCGTCGTATCCCAAATCGTCGCGCAGAATTTCAAAAAGTTTTGCGTTCTGCGCCGCATATTCGCCGTTCACTCTGTTATACGCCGTCATCAGCGCTTTGGGATCGGCGTTTTTTATGACCGTTTCGAACGGCTTTACGTAAACTTCTCTGAGCGTTCTCTCGTCCACGACGGCGGAATAAGAATATCTTCCGTTTTCGCGGTTGTTGCAACAAAAATGCTTAACGCACGCCGCGACGCCGCGGCTCTGTATTCCCTTTACGTACTCGGACGCGAGAATTCCCGTAAGATACGGATCTTCCGAAAAATATTCGAAATTGCGCCCGCATAAGGGATCGCGCTTAATGTTTATCCCGGGAGCTAGCAGAACGTTCACGCCGCGCTCTTTCGCGTCGCGACCCAAAAACTCGCCCATGCGGTACAGAAGTTCTCTGTCCCAACTGCACGCTATCAGATTTATGTTCGGATAGCAAAACGACGGAGTCCCGTCGCGCACTCCGTGCGGTCCGTCCCGAAGCGTAAGTTTTTCAAGTCCGATTTTCGGTTCGGCACGCGTGAACCAAACGTTCTCGCCCGACATTATCCCGAGTTCTTCGTCCGCCGACAGAGTACGGGAAATTTCTTTTTCGTCCATGATAAAATTCAAGTCCTTGCAAAATGCCCGTAGCCGTTTCAGACGCATACGTCGCGGCTGTCGCCGACGCACAAAGTCGCTTTCAGAACGCCGAAAGTATGCCGCCCGCCGAGCGAAATTTCGACTAAAATATCTTCCGACGGCGAAAAGTTCTCGGCAAGCGAAACGGAAAATTTTTGCGTCGCTTCGTAGCGGTATGTGTTTTGCAAAGGCAACGAAAAACAGTCGTGATCGCATATAAGCCCTTTGCTCGCGTAAATTCTTACGTTCGCCCAGTGCGGCGCGCGCGAAACTTCCGTGTCGATAAGTCTGAGCGTAAAAGAGAACGTTTCACCGCGCATTATATACGGCGCGCGTTCGTATTCGAGAACGGCTTTGAATATCGGAAATTCCTTACATTCGCAAAACTCGGGCAAACGGCTAAGTTCCCGTATATCGAATTTTCCCGTTCCGCGGTTCCGCCACATATATTTGCCGTACACTTCGAACGGCGGACAAAACAGATCTTGCCCCGACTTCGCTTTGACGGAATAAATTTCCTTTTCGCCGAACGTAACCTGCGGCGCGGTCATAAAATCGGGCTGTAAGAAGCGCGGAATATCCGAAAGGATCCTGTCCGCCATTTCGCCGACCGTTTTCGGTACGAAAAATCCCCACTCCGACAGGTCTATACAGCACGTGTTGATAACGCCGTCCAACACTTCCGACCACTCTTTCGGAATATTTTCGTTGCCCGCGATTATCCCGAGCGTCGCTCCCGCGAAACCCGCCGAGCAGTCCGTGTCTTCGCCGCAATTCACTGCCGTGCAAATTGTCTTGCCGAAATCGCCTTCGCCGTACAGAAGCCCCAGGACGGCTATACCGATATTGTTCGGCGCGTCGCACCCCGCTTTGCACTTTTTGTCTCGCTCCGTCCAACGGTAAAGCGGTAACGTTTGAAGCCCGAAACTACCGGGAACTTCGTCGAACAGCTTTTCGCGCGCCTGCTCCGCGCTCATTCCGCTTTCGTAACAAGAGCGGACGAGAGAAACGGCTTTCGCGGTAAGGCAGTTCTCGGGAATATACGAAAGCCCGACGTCGATAAGTTTATTTACGTCGCTTTCGGCAAAAGCCGCGCTTTGGACCGCGGCGCAGAATATCTCGCCGTAGCTCCCTTCGCCCGAATGATCGACTGCGGAATCGTGCCATGCGTAAACGGCGGCGATCTCGGGATGCGCGGGCGCAAGACACGCCCATATCTCGCTGCGTATGAAACTGCCGCAACTGTCCTTATAAACGTTTTCGAGCCTGCCCGACACGGGCGGACGGAATCCGCGTATCAGATTGGCTTTGCCCGCTCCGTACTCCGACCAGCGCGGATATATGTACGTGAGCCAATACTCCGCCAGAATATCCGCGTCGACGCAAGCGCCGAAACGCTCGACGGCGTTAAGCCAGACTATCTGCAAATCGAGATCGTCGTTCGGCGGCGGATTGCGGTAAATATTTTCCTGCGTGTAGAATTTTACGTCGTTTATCTGCCTGAGCCCTTCGAACGGCGCGCCGAGCGTACCGCCTATGTTTTTGCCGTTGAAGCACCCGAGAATTTTGCTTTTAAGCGTTTTGTATGAGATTTCCATTTAATCGTATCCTTGTATTTTGTGTTCAGACTATCCTGTTGTTTGCCTTGTATTGATTGAGAAGCGACCCGTCGCCTTCGCCGTAGCGCGTAAACCCGAGCTGTTGCAATTCGTCGAGCACTTCGTCAACGTAAGCTCTGTATTCAGACTGTCTGTCCAAATAATAGCTGTTGTATTTGTCCATTATCATGAACTTAACGGGCGCGCGCATTATTTTAAGACGCCTGATAAGAGTTTCTTTCTCCGCGTCCGTTATATCCGCCGCGCCTACGAAGTCGACGGCGTCGTTCATAAGACTTTCCTGCTTTCTTAAAAAAGTTATATCGTAAAACTTGACGTCGGAGCGGTTCGAACCGAGTACGAGCGAATAATCCGAATACTTTTCGAACAGCGTGCGGTAATACAGATCGGCGTTCGTCTTGTATTCGACCGCAAAGTCTTTCGCTATCCCGTAATAGTACGTGAAAAATTCGTCGGTAAGTTCGTCTATATCGCGGTCGATATCCCACATGAGTTTCGACGCAACGTACGCTTCCATATTCGTCTGCCAATTGACTTTTTCGTTCTGCGCCGACTGCATGAGTACGTATTTTACGCCGAGTTCCTTATACAGCCGCAGATTTTCTTTCCAGGTCTGCATGGTCGGATAGTAGTTGAAATAATTGTAGTAATCGACGTGGTAATCCCAGATAAAGAACTTATCCGCGACCGCGCTCCACGACGGAAGCATTGCGCGATATCTTGCGTTCTGGCGCGTATCGGTAAGCGAATAATAGTTGTTCGCGTAATACGTGGCAAGACGGATATACACGTTGTCCGCCGCTTTCACCGTATCGTCTATCGGAGAATACTCGCCGTTTTCTCCGAGCACTACGGGCGCTTCCGCCGAATACTGATACGCGAACGTTATGACGTTTACCTTTCTGCCGCCGAGTTCTTCGTCCGCCCATTTTTGTATCTCGCGGGCAAGCAGATTCACGAATCGGATATTTATGCCGCCGCGACCGTATTTCTCCGTATCTTTAAGACAGCGCTCGCACGAGCAAGGCGTTTGGATATCCTGCTGTCCGAACATGAAAAATTCCGTGTCGGGACTCGAATTCGAAACAAACCTTTTAAGCGATTCGATCGCGAGTTTTATCGGGCTGACTTCTGCGTTTTCGTCTATTTCTCCGCTCTCGGTTATGCCGTACGTCTGACATATCTCTATCGGAACGCCGCTGCGGTCATACGTAAACATTTCGGGATAACGGCTCGCATAGCTTGTAGAAACGTAAGCAAGCGAGTTGTGCGCGGGTTCGCAATCGGACGATTTGTACCATTCGATATTGCCGCCGAAACGGTCGGGAACGCTGTGATACTCGTTTACGAACCGCATACGGCTCATATAAGCCTTATCGTCGTTGTACCCCGCGACCATAAAATTGCGGTACGGGAAAGACGGGACCTGTACGTCGTTTATCTCTCCGAACTTATATTCGGACAGCTTCGGCACGTACGTATGATCGTAAGTCAGAAACTTTACGCCGAGATAGGCGTCGAGAAACTCGTAAACGCCGTAGAGCGTTCCGCGCTCGTTGCCGCCGTCTATGAATATGCCGTTTCCGACCGTCTTGATGAAAAAGCCGTCGTTCTTTATTTCGTCGTAGTCGACTTCTATTCCCGCCGCATTTTTAATCGCCGTATTGCCTACCGAGATTATTTTAGCGTTGCCGTCGTAGTTTACGAACTTTTCCTGTTTGAGCGGCAATGACACGCCCGAGATCTCTTTTATATAGTCTTTGAGCGTCGTCGCGGCGTACTCTTCCGCTTCGGTGCGCTCGTTCGGATAAACTATCGTGTAATCCGATTTTCCGTTTTCGAAAAGCGTCATGTTCCCGACCTCACTGATATTATTCTCGTTTTTTCCGTTATCTTTGTTTTTCCCGCAAGCGGGCAAAGCGAGCGCTATCGCAACAACAAGCGCGATGATGACCGCCGATCTCAATGTTTTTTTCATAACGGCACCCCCTTTAAGAAACCTTGATTTCCCTGATCTCGTAACGAACGTTTCCGCTTCCGTCCGTCGCATACACGATGATCTTGTATATGCCGACCTTGTCGAGTTTTACGCTCTCGCCCGCCCGCACGCGCGTCAGCAACGTATCGGGATCGCGGATATAGATATAATATTCCGCTTCTCCGTCCGATTCGTTGTCGTCCGTAATCGTAACGGACGGGACAATAAGCGTATCGCCCGAAGTCGCCGAAGAGATCACCGTTTCGTCAAACGAAATTTCGGGCGGAGTAACGTCGGCGGCAAACACGCGGAAAATGCGCTTGCCCGTGTTGAATTCGCCGTCCGTCAGCGTATATTCGAACCTGTAATAGCCGTAGCTGTCCAAAGTAAGCGACAATTTTTCGTGCAAAGCCGCGTTGCTTATAACTGCCGTTCCGTCGGGCGCGAATACCGAAACGGTACCCGTAACCGCATAAGACAGAACGTCGCCGAAAACGACTTTCGGCATTTCGAACGCGCTTCCCTTTTCGTAGTCGCCGCTCACGTCGCCCATAAGTCCCGCCACGGGCATAACTTCGTCGTACTTCCGCGTATAGCTGTTAAAGCTCTGATTAGCCGCAGTGTTTAATATGAATTTCGCAGGTCCGCTCCCGACGCCTACCACGCGGAAAGCGATCCGCACTTTGCCGCCGTCGAAACCGTCGAACGCTCGCCCCGAATCGTACGCTTTCACAGCGCCGATCTCGACGCCGTTGACCGTCAGCGCTCCGCCGTGCGCAAACGAAACGCTTACGGAGTTATACTTTTTGCCGTTGTAGGAACTCAACGCACCGTACGTGCCGCCTTCTATCGTCATGCCGCGATAAGTAACGCCGTCCGCCGTCATATCGGCTTTGCCGCCGTCAAACGACGAGAACGAAAGAGTAACTTTCTGACTTTCGTTTTCGTTGCCCGTCAGTACGACTTCGATCTTTGCGAAATCCGCGGCTTCTTCCAGACTCGTGAATTTGAGTTGCAGAGCCGAATACGGCAACGCGTAAGGCAGGCTCACTCCGAAATCGGAAGCGGACGAAAAAGTCAGTCCCGTTTCGTAAAATTCGTAACTTACGTTCTGTCTGTCGAACACGAGTTTATCTGCTATGCTTTGAGTTTGCGACGGAATGACCCTAACACTGCGCGTTTCGGATACGGATCCGTCTGCGGCGGCGAATTTAAGCGTGAGTTCTTCTTCCGTCGTATTTACGGTATAGCCGCTCTCCGCGTCTATCGGCGACTCGTTCACATACAGTACGACGGGAAATTCGAATTCCGCCGTTCCGTACTTCGAGTAATCGAGTCCCGTGAATTCGGGCAACTGCAATTTTTCGCCGTTCACGCAGACAAGCGGCATATTGCTTATGACTATGAATTTCCTGTCCGTTTCGATTTTTACGGAATAGGACGTCGTTTTTACGAATCCGAGTTCGTCTTTGACTATAACGGACACGTCTATATTGCCCGCGCGGTCGGCGTAGATCCTTTCGTTCGGTTGCATATAGCGGTACTTGCCGTCGAAACGCACCTGATACCTTACGCTCAGCTCTCCGGTGCCGCCGCTTATATCCGCCGCGGGAAGAATAAAGTCGGAGCGCACTTCCACGCTTTCGGGCGCGTTCGTTACAATAAAGATATCTTCCGGCAGTTCTTTCACGCGGAAAGAAAATACTTTGCTTACTTCTTTACCGAAATTGTCGCGCCCCGAAAACACGGCGCGGAATTCGCCCGAATGTTTCGGCGTGAAAACGTTGCCTTCGACCGTTCCGTCCGCTCCTATTATTTTGCGGTATTCGCCGCCGTCGAGAACTTCGACCGAGCGCGCAAAACTCATATCGCCGAAAATTATATCGGTAGGCTTAGCGTACGGAAGGATATATCCGTAGTCCACAACGCCTTCTTCGATACCGCTGTCGCGCAACAACTGTATAACGCCCTTGTTCTCGAAAACAGCCGTTTCCGCGTCGAGTTTTTCTCCGCCTATTTCGGATATGACGACGCCCGCGTTGCTTGCCGTCGTAAGCTCCACCGTAAGGTAAACTTCTTCGCCGTCAAAGCCGCCGAAAGGCTTCCAGTTTTTAAGTTCCGCCGTATCGTCCGTATCGAGAACTTTATAATTCGTATCCGACTTTTTTATCGCCGAATACACCGTCCGGGAATCTAAATCGTATCGGAAGTTGAACGGCACGACCGAAGCGCTGTTCACTTCGCCGAACGCGTGGTTGGTAACGGTGCCGTACTGATTGCGGACTACGCCCTTATCTTTCGACTCGTTCGATATCGCAATGCCCTGCCCGTCGTACTCGACGAGCATATAGCTCACGTCTTCGTTCCACGGGCTTTTCCACCAATACACGCCGAGTGTATTAGACGCGTCGTATGCGTCCGTCAGAACAACCCTGACTTCGGAGATCGCCGCGCCCGCTTCGGCGTACGGCTGAAACTCTATTATGTTAGCGCCCTTCTCGGACAGCTCTTTCAAGTTGAGCGCTTTCGTAAAAGTAGCCGCCGAGCCGCTGTCGCCGCAGACGAAAACGCCGTCTTTGTCCGCGTTGGCAGTCGGCGGATACGGAACGCCCGCCGTAACCGAATTTATATTCGTGGTAACGAAAAAGCTCTGTTCCGAAAATACGACTTCGATCTTCACTGTGCGCGAAAGTTTTTCTCCGCCTATCTCGCAAGTAAAAGTGAGTTCGCTTATTCCGTCGCACGCGGGAACAAACAGGTTTTCGTCTATCTCGCGCGTTCCGAGTTTGTCTTTTACGGTTGCTTTGCACTCGTATATGACGCCGTCGTAATATCCGTAGGTCGCGTCCGTCTTTAAGCTCGAACCGAACGCGAGCGTTTCGGGAAATCTCTGCATGACTATAACGGGCTTGCTCGAAACGGTTACCGTTTTATCGAGAGTGCTTTTAAGCCCGAACACGTCGGTTATTACGTACGTTATCTTATACTCGCCCGCCGCGGGAAAAGCATACTCGCTCTGCGACGGCAAAAGCGTCGCCTTTACTTCTCCGCCGACGGAAATTTCGACCGAATAGTCGGTATAGTCTTTTATTTCGCTCATGCCCTTTGCCGACGGCAAATAAACGGTTTCGCCCGCGCAATAGTCTGCCGCTATATCGCCGCCGAGTTCTATCGTAACTTTCGGCGCGGTGCGGTAAACCCTGAGAACGGACACCCTGCCGCTCTGATTTATTATGTAGTCGCCTTCCAGGCTCGCGCGGAACTTTCCGTCCGATACGACAACGGGTTCGCCGCCGGGATCGGTTACGGTATCTCCGTCCTTGTAGTCGGGAACGGCAAAACGGGCGTTTCTGAGCGCGTACCAGGTGTTTTCGTAAACAGACTCGGCTCTTGCGCTTACGGTCAAACTTACGGGAACGAGCAGCGCGCACAGACACAGGACGAGCGCGGCGAGAAATTTTTTCATATTATTCTTTAAGTCCTCCTACCGAGAATTTTGCCATGATCAGATTCTGAGAAAGCAGGAACAGCACGATATTCGGGATAGCGACGATCGTGAACCCCGCCATTATAACGGGCATGGTAGCGCCGTATTTAGCGGATTGCGACTGAAAGTACAGCATACCGTACGCAAGCGTCGGATAGCTCGGCAACCATATGATGAAAGTGCCGTAATCGTTCCATGCGCCGAGAAAGTTCAGAACGTACAAAACGACGCAAGTCGGGAACACGAGCGGGATCATTATCTGCACCATCACCCGAAAATGCGACGCGCCGTCGATAAAAGCGGCTTCGGCATAGTTCCAGGAAACGTGCTTGAACGCCGCGTGCATAAGCATGAAGTGCACTCCCGAAAAAACGGTCTGCGGCGAAGTGAGAATGGTCAGCCATATATTGTTGTAAACGCCGAGAGCTTTCTTTACCTGCATTGCCGACGGAAGATTTCCGACGATCGGCGTTATCATCACGAAAATCCCGAGCGCGTACAGAAAGTTTCTTCCGAAAAATCTGTACTTTGCGACCACGTATGCCACGAGCGTAGTAAAGAACACGTTTATGAGCGACGAAAGAGCCGCCCATATGACCGAATAACCGAACATATGCGGAAAGCGGTAAACTATCTCTTCGCCGTTTTTCAGCGCGCGCATTTCGAAAATGCGGAACATTTCCGTAAAGTTCGAAAAACCGACTTCGCCGATATTTTTCGGAAAAGCGAACGCGTCCACTATATATTCGAACTCCGTTTTGAAAGCCGTGTACAGCATCCAGACGAGCGTGAACAAAAGACTTATGCAATATATGACCATCAGCGCGACGAGCAGAGTTTTGAAGATGCCTTGCGCTACCTTGACCGATGTTTTAGCCATTGCGTCAGTCCTCCACCGGGTCGAGCCTGTCGAGTATAAACTTTACGAGATACGTAAGCGGCGCGGAAATAAGCGTTAAGATCAGTCCGCCCGCCGCAAGCTCGGGGTATTCGATAGTCTTGCCCGTCATGACTTTCGACACGAAATAGTAGCCCATATTGTATATGCCCGTATCGGCTTCGTATAAGTAAAATTCGATCAGCGGTCCGCAATTTAAGAATATCCCCGCAAAGCCCGTAATCAAAAACGTGGACACGGTCGGAAATATCAGCGGCAGGATTATAAACCTTAGTTCCTGCCACATAGTTTCCACGCCGTCTATCTGCGCGCTTTCCGTTATGCCCTGATCTATCTCTTTCATCGCGTTCGGATAAACTATAAGGCTCCCCGCGAAAGATATCCATATCATGTAAAACAAACTCGTCGGGAACATATACTTAACGTCTTTCAGCAAATTCGGAAAATCGGGAACGCCCAACGATTTCATAAGATCGGGCAACGCGCCGCCCGTGAAGTTCTTGAACAGCATGCAGATAACGAACGACGAAACGACTTGCGGCACCATGACTATAAAGCGTATCGTCTTATGCAGAAAACACTTTTTGTATAGCATGTACGAAAACAGAATGTA
>DBEXQE010000236.1:0-4853 GCA_048167245.1 Christensenellales bacterium
CCGCAAAAGAGAATTCTTCTTATATAGCGGAACTTAAAGCGGAAGACAGAAATAAGATCTTGCGGATCATTTCTTCCGCGCTTACGGAAAATTCGAGCGAAATATTGTGCGCCAACAAAGCCGATCTTGATGCGAACGCCGATAAGCCGCCGCATCTGCTCGACAGGCTTGCGCTCAGCGAAAAACGCATTGCGGGCATTGCCGAAGGTCTGAACGATTTATGCGCGTTGCCCACGCCGGTAGGCGAAGTCATGGAAGAATGGACTGTCAAGAGCGGACTTGATATAAAAAAGGTTCGCGTTCCGTTGGGCGTTATCGCCATAATTTACGAAGCGCGTCCGAACGTTACCGTAGACGTTATAGGGCTTGTGGTAAAGTCCGGCAACGCCGTCGTGTTGCGTGGCAGTAAAGACGCGATAAACTCGAATAAAGCGCTTGTAAGGGTCATTAAAGACGCTTTGAGAGCAAACGGATATGATCCCGAGTTCATTCAACTCGTAACCGATACGACGCGTGAAAGCTCCGAAGAATTGATGAAGTGCCGCAAGTATGTCGACGTTCTGATCCCGCGCGGTTCGGCTGGACTTATCCGCACCGTAGTCGAAAAGGCTTCCGTGCCCGTCATCGAAACCGGTACGGGCAACTGCCATGCCTACGTCGAGAAAACCGCCGATCTGCAAATGGCGAAAAACATAGTGCTTAACGGAAAACTTTCCCGTCCGAGCGTGTGCAACGCGCTTGAAAATCTGCTTGTCGACAGGGCGATAGCGAAAGAGTTTTTGCCCGATATGATCGCGGAATTGAAAAAAAACGGAGTGGAAGTCGTGGGTTGCGAAGAAACCGTTGCGATTTGCCCCGACGTTATAAAAGCGACGGAAGAAGACTATTACACCGAGTTTTTGGGACTGAAAATCGCCGTTAAGGTAGTCGAAAATTACGAAGAAGCGATCGCGCATATCAACAAATACAGCAGTTCGCACAGTGAAACGATCATAACTCGCGACGAGAACGCCGCTAAAAGATTTACGGAGCTTGTAGACAGCGCCGCAGTGTATGTGAATGCGTCCACGCGTTTTACGGACGGTTATGAATTCGGGTTCGGCGCGGAAATGGGGATTTCCACTCAGAAGATCCACGCGCGCGGACCTATGGGGCTTAAAGAACTTACGAGTATCAAATACGTGGTGAACGGAAACGGACAGGTGCGTTAAAACCCGATGGAAACGAAAGACGATTTTTTGAAAAGGTTGGACGATATATTCACCGAAGTGGAATCGGAAATGAATTCCGTTGCGTTGGATCCGTCAAATGCCGATGCGGAAACGAAAGCCGTCGTTGGGGATAAAACTGACGGTCGGGTCGAAAATACCGAGAAAAAGGCTCCCGCAAAACGGAATATTCATGAAGGACACCGCAAAAGAGTCAGAAGTTCCGTCGATACCGATCCCGATTTTACGACCTTTTCCGATCACGAAATCTTGGAATATTTGTTGTTTGCGACTTTGCCGCGCATAGATACTAATCCCGTTGCGCACGAACTGATAGACAATTTCGGTTCTTTTTCCGGGGTTTTGAACGCGACCGTAAACGAACTTGTGAAAATCCCGCGTATCAGCGAAGCTACCGCGCGAATGATCACGGCGATCATACCCGCAGCCCGTCGCGCCGAAATATCGCGCCTTAGGAACAACGTGTATCTCGATACCGCGAAGAAAGCGGTGGAATACGTTCATCCGTTTTTTATGAACCGCAACAGGGAATTCGTATATCTGATAAGTCTGGATATATACGACCGCGTTCTCTGCGTAAACCTTATAGCAAACGGAGACGTCAATTTTTCGAGTTTCGACATCAAGAAGGTCATCGAATGTGCATGCCGTAACAGCGCGGCGAAAGTGATTCTCGCGCATAATCATCCCGCGGGTTCGCTCGTGCCGTCGGAAGCCGACGTCGACGTTACCAAAAAGCTCGGCATTGCTTTAACGGCTATGGGCATAATGCTTGTCGATCACCTTATTTTTACCGCGAGCGATTATTTCAGTTTTTATGCGAGCGGCAAGATAGAAGAAATTTATGCGACTTGCGACAGCATGTTGAGAACTCCGCTCGTAAGAGAAATGAGAACGAGAAAGAAAAACAAGCCGGACGGTAAATATATTTTCGAAAAGGGCAGTGTCTTTTTCGAAAAAGACCCGGAAAATAAAGGAGAATAGACGATGGATAAAGACGAATTTATAACTCCGCCCGGACACAGCGGATTTTCGGCTAAAAAACTTTTCAGCGAAAACGGAAAGATCAAATGGGGCGCTATCGCGTATATCGAAAAGGGCGGCGGCGGACCGAGCGGTAATCATACGCATGCCGAAAATCATATTTTCATCGTCGCGGACGGCGAAGCGCGCGTTGTGCTTGGCGACAGGGAAGTCGTAATAAAAAAGAACGAGTCGCTGTTTGTTGTCGGAACAACGCCTCATTCTATTTGGAATAACTCGGATAAAGTTTGTCAGGTAATTAAGATCTCGGTCGAGTAAAATTATTTTTCGGAAAAATATTTTTCGACAGTTTTACGTACTCGTTTGATTTCCGAAAGGACTGTTTGCGGTGCGGGACCGCCGACGAGATTTCTGTTCTCGATCACGTTTTCGAGTTTTACCGCCGTCAGGATATCGGCTTCGAACAGATCCGAAAAAGTTTTGAATTCTTCTACCGAAAGTTCGTCGAGTTTTTTACCGTTTTCCGAACAGTACAATACGAGAGAACCGATGACTTCATGGGCTTGCCGAAACGGCATGCCCTTTTTTGCAAGATAATCGGCGCAGTCGGTTGCAACGGTGTACCCTCCGCTTGCGCCCTTGTACAACTTTTCTTTGTTGTATTTAAGCGTGGGGAGCATAGCCGTAAAGATAGACAGGCAGTCTTTTACGGTGTCTTCCGTATCGAATATAACTTCCTTATCTTCCTGCATGTCTTTATTGTAGGCGAGCGGAAGTCCTTTCATGGTCGTCAGCAGAGAGATCAGATTTCCGAAACAGCGTCCCGTTTTGCCGCGGATAAGCTCGCTCATGTCGGGATTCTTCTTTTGCGGCATAATGCTCGAACCCGTGGAAAAACGGTCGTCGAGCGATATATATCCGAATTCGTCGCTTGCCCAATAGATTATTTCTTCGTTAAAACGCGATAAATGCGTCATGATAAGGGCGCATGCCGATAGAAATTCGACGGCGAAATCCCTGTCCGACACTCCGTCCATCGAATTGTTCGTAACCCTATCGAATCCGAGAAGTTCGGCGACGCGCGCGCGGTTTATCGGGTACGTGGTGCCCGTAAGCGCGGAACTGCCGAGCGGCATTACGTTAACGCGAACTCTGCAATCTCCGAGCCGCTCGCAATCGCGCAAAAACATTTCGGAATACGCCATAAAGTAATGCGCAAGTGTAGTAGGTTGCGCTTTTTGCATGTGCGTATATGCCGGAATTATCGTACGAAGATTTGTTTCCGCCAAGCCGCAAAGCGTTAAAATAAGCTCTTTGAGCAATAGTTTTATTTCGTCTATGGCGTCGCGCAGATAAAGCCTTATATCGAGCGCCACTTGGTCGTTACGAGAGCGCGCCGTATGCAGTTTTTTGCCGACGGTCCCGATACGTTTCGTGAGTTCTTCTTCGACGAACATATGGATATCTTCGGCGCTTTGAACTTCGAGCCGTCCCGACTGTATATCGTCGGAAATCTCTTTAAGACTTTTCG
This sequence comes from Christensenellales bacterium, assembly GCA_048167245.1. GTDB lineage: Bacteria > Bacillota > Clostridia > Christensenellales > Pumilibacteraceae > RACS-047. The sequence goes on from DBEXQE010000236.1 coordinate 3,745, forward strand.
CTATCGCTTCGGCTTCGGACTTTTCTATTATGCCGCATTCGCCGAGCATCGTGCAGTGAGCTATGCTGCCCGAAATGTCGTGTTTATAAAGCCTTTTGTCGAAGTCGAGCGAGCTGTTGAAAGCGTCGGCGGCACAGTCGGTAGCGTCCTTAAAGCGCCCTGACCACATTTTCATAAACGTTTTTATCCTTTTTTGTTTCTTTTGAGCATCTGAGCGCGCACTTTGAGCGGTAAGCCGAACAAGTTGATAAAGCCTTCGGAATCTTTCTGATTGTAGACTTCGTCAGCGCTGAAAGTTGCGATATCTTCGTCGTACAGCGAATAGGGCGATTTTACGCCCGCGCCAGAAATTCTGCCCTTAAAGAGTTTAAGGCGGACTGTACCCGTTACGGTCTGCTGCGTGGAATCCACGAACGCGCTCAACGCTTCGCGGAGCGGCGTGAACCAGTTTCCGTCGTAAACGAGCTCGGCGAATCTTATCGCGAGCATTTCTTTTTGATGGCTCGTCATTCTGTCGAGCGTTATTTCTTCGAGATTTCTGTGGGCGGCATAGAGTATTTCTCCGCCGGGGGTTTCGTACACGCCGCGGGATTTCATGCCTACGAGTCTGTTTTCTACCATGTCCGCAACGCCCACGCCGTGCTTTGCGCCGATTTTATTGAGTTCTTCGAGCAATGCGACGGGTTTGAGTTTTTTGCCGTTAACGGCTACGGGAACGCCTTTATCGAATTCGATCTCGAGATATTCGGGCTGATCGGGCGTTTTGGAAATCGGATTGCAGATAAGGAGCAGATCGTCTTTCGGTTCGTTCCACGGATCTTCGAGATCGCAACCTTCGTGCGAAAGATGCCAGATGTTTCTGTCCATGGAATAGGGACTTTTCTTCGAAACGGCAACGGGGAGTCCGCGCTTCTCGGCATACTCGATTTCTTCTTCGCGCGATTTTATGTTCCAGATCCGCCAAGGCGCGATTATTTTCATGTCGGGATCGAGCGCTTTGATCGACAGCTCGAAACGCACTTGGTCGTTACCTTTGCCGGTACACCCGTGGCAGATCGCCGTAGCGCCTTCGCGGTGCGCGATCTCGACGAGTCTTTTGGCTATAACGG
>DBEXQE010000237.1:0-3868 GCA_048167245.1 Christensenellales bacterium
AAAATGCAAGGCTTTTTTCTTATGTTTCGGGCGGCGCGGAAAAATTGTCCGAAACGGACATATCCGCAAAAAAGTTGTCCTAATTCAATATTGAATAACGAAATCGGTTATGCTATACTTATCTTGTTTAAGAGCGGAGAAAGCGAAAAAAGGAGCGGAAATGATTTACGACGATATCAGATTATTGAAAACCGACGAGTTTGTCGTTGAATTCGACGGAATAAACATTTTCGCTTATCTAAGCGACGCCGTGTACGAAAAGAACCTGAACAGCGCCTGGAACGTTCACCCGCACAACCACAGAAATTTCGAGATCCACTACATAAACAGCGGCTCTATCAAGTTGAAGTATCAGGACGTTTGCGACAATTCGGCAATGTGCGAAAACGAGATCGAGCTGAACGGCGGAGATTTCTGCCTTATAAAGCCGACCGTATACCACAGCATTTTAAGCAAGGACGAAAACATACATAAAATAAGTTTCAACTTCGATTATCAGCTGAAAAACAGCGTCGGGATCGCCGAAACGTTCGACACTCTGTTCCGCGAAACGGATCCCGTAACGGTATTTCGGAACGCGCGCGACCTTGGCGATCTTCTGCTCGAAGTATTCAACATGCGGACTTCCGACATACCGGATTTTATAGATTACAAGCGGAAAACTTTGCTCACTTTGATTTTCCTGAAAGCGCTCGAAAGACTGTCGGAAACGTATCCTTTTCCGAAGAAAGCGGAAGAAGCGAAGAAACTCGATCTGTCGGAGAACATGAAGCGCAGGTATAAGGTCGAACTTTTTCTCGATCACGCGCTGAACCTTAACGAAGAAATACGGCTCGAAAACCTTGCGGACTACCTGGCTCTTTCGCCGAAACAGACGACGAGAGTTTTGCGGAAAGAATACGGGAAAACTTTTTCGACGCTTTTGTCCGAATTCCGCATACAGAACGCGAAAGATCTTTTGAGAAATACGGACGCGTCGGTCGAAAAAATATCCGAAATGGTCGGATACGAAACACCGTCGGGATTTATCCACACTTTCAAGCGGCTCGTGAAGATGACTCCGCTCGAATACAGAAAACTGTCGCAGAGATCAAGAGAAAAATAAATTTTTTGTCGGGTGAGAGAAACAAAATGAACAAAGAGAATTTCAGGGGCGTGTTCACCGCGCTTTTAACGCCTTACGGGAACGACGGAATAAACGCCGATTCGCTGAAAAAACTGATCGACTTCAATATAAAATGCGGCGTAAACGGGTTTTACGTAGGCGGCAGTACTGGCGAAGGCGCGATATTGTCCACTGACGAGCGTAAAAAGCTGTTCGAAACGGTTTCCGAGCTGAACGGCGGCAGAGTTACGCTTATCGCTCACGTCGGATCGCCGTCCACCGACATAGCGATCTTCCTTGCGCACGCGGCTTGCGACGCGGGCTACGACGCCGTCAGCGCGGTCGCTCCTTTTTACTACGCGCACAGTTACGACGCGATAAAAGCGTACTACTCGGAGATCGCGGGAGCCACGGCTCTGCCCATGATAATATACAATTATCCGCTTTCGGGCAGTTTCAATCTCACACCGCAAAAGGCGGAAGATATGCTCAAAGACGAAAAAATAATCGGTATCAAGCACACCTCGCAGGACCTGTACGCGCTCGAAAGGCTTAAAAACATGGATAACCCGCCGATCGTTTTCAACGGCTACGACGAAATGTTCGCCGCGGGGCTTATAATGGGCGCTGACGGCGGAATAGGCAGTACGTATAACTTTATGCCGCACAAGATCGTTGACCTGTACCGCGCGTTCCTGAAAAAGGACGTCGAAAAAGTAATGAAATTGCAACGCGAAGTAAACGCTATCATAGAAGAGATAATCGTTCATTCGGGCAAGTGCGGTATCATGAACGCAGAAAAAGCGATACTGACCGCAATGGGCATACCGATGGGGCAGTGCAAGAAACCGTTCCTGCCGATCGATAAAGAGTCCGACGCGGCTATGAAGCGCATAGCCGAGCAACTTGTCGGAGAGCTTGGAGGAGTTCTATGAAGAAAAAGGCAAAGCCGCTCCGCGAAAAAGTTTTTATAGTCGGAATGCTCGCGTTGCCGATAGCTCACTTTCTGGTGTTCTGGCTGTACGTAAACTTCAATTCCATACTTATGGCTTTTCAGCGCAACGGATTCGACGGACAGCCGTATTGGACGCTTTTTTGGTTCAGTCAGCTCAGAAGCGAACTGTTCATGAAAGGTTCGACGCTTCTGACGGCGCTCAAAAACACTCTCATATACTTCGGTTGCAACGTGCTCGTTATTTTGCCGATATCGCTGCTGTTGTGCTACTTCCTGTATAAGAGAATACGCGGCTACAAGGTTTTCAGAGTAATATTTTATTTGCCGTCGATAATATCCGCGTCCATCATGGTCGTGCTGTTCAAGTACATAATAGCCATAGACGGACCGCTCGGAATACTCATAACGAAAGTATTCCACGGCGAATACCCGCAACTTCTCGCCGATTCGCGCTACGCGATGAAAACGATAGTGTTCTACGTTATATCGTTCGGGCTCGGCGGCAACATAGTTCTTTTGAGCGGCGCTATGGGGCATATCGACGAATCCATAATAGAAGCGGGCAAGATAGACGGCGTGAATATGTTTACGGAAATCACGCGCATAGTTATCCCGCTCGTGTGGCCGACGCTCTCGACGCTACTTTTGTTTGCGTTCGTGGGTCTGTTCGGTTCGAGCGGACCTATACTGTTGTTCACGCAGGGCGAGTGGGGGACCACGACTATCTCGTACTGGATATACGAAAGAGTTTATTTCGGGCAAACGTACAACTATCCCGCGGCGATCGGTCTTGTGTTCACGGTGATAGGCGCTCCGATCACGCTGACGCTAAGGCACTTTATGAATAAAAAGGAGGTGGACGTATGAGAGAAAACGTGAAAAAACGCAAGAAAAGCGGCGCTGACAGAATAGTTTTCGGCGTTATCTTCGTCTTGTTCGTGATATACGCGGCGTACATCATATATCCGTTCGTCTTTGCGTTCAACGCGTCGCTGAAAGAAAACGGGCGCGCGTTCCTGGCGAATACGATATCCGTCCCGTTCCCGATGCACTTCGATAACTACGTGAAAGCGTTCAAGGAACTCGAAATCGAGAACAACTCGTTTTTCCAAATGATACTGAATTCGCTGTGGTATGCGGGCGGAACTACGTTTTTAAGCATGACTTCGTCCACGCTCGCGGCGTATATACTCTGCAAATATAAGTTCAGGGGCAATAAATTCATTTATTCGCTCGTTCTCATAGTAATGATGCTTCCCATCTACGGCGCGTTGCCGTCGAGATACAGACTTCTCTCGCAACTCGGTTGGATAAATTCGCCGCTTTACATAATATCGGCGGCGGGCGGCTTCGACTTCGCGTTCCTGGTCGTCTACTCGTTTTTCAAGGGCGTTTCGTGGAACTACGCCGAAGCGGCGTTCATCGACGGAGCGGGACACCTTAAAGTGTTTCTGCGGATAATGCTCCCGATGGCGTTGCCGGCTATAACCGCCATAACGATAACTACGTTCATAGGCGCGTGGAACGCATACGACGGTCCGCTCCTGTATCTTCCGAAGTTGCCGACTCTCGCGGCGGGGCTGTTCGCTTACGACAGGAAAATGGATTTCTTTGCCAATCAGCCCATATACTTCGCGGGAGTTATGCTGTCGCTCATACCTATCATAGGCATATTCGTGGCTTTCCAGAACACGATAATGACCAAGGTCTATGCGGGCGGACTCAAAAGCTGAAAACGTTTTAACGCGGTTTCGATAAAATAAGAAAATAAAAGGAGTTTATCAAATGAAAAAAGTACTTTGTCTGTT
>DBEXQE010000238.1:0-1844 GCA_048167245.1 Christensenellales bacterium
ATATGTTACTACTATCAATTTAGATAATCGTGGGGATGGAATCAAAGCACGGCATATTCCAGCGATGTTATTATTTATTTCGCAAAAAATAAAAGAGAGTCGCGAGAAAAATGCAGTTGGATATACCGTCATATGGGGATATGAAGAACCTGAAAATGGGGTGGAATTTGCTGCTTGTGAAAGTCTTTCAGAGGAACTTTATTTATATTCTAATGAATGTCAAATGTTATTAACAACCCATTCTCCTGCAATCTATTCTTCAAAAGATAATGATTGCGCAAAGTGCTATTACGCTTATAAAGATGATGACGGATTATAAAATGAACAAAAAACCACTATATATTGTGTTTTTTAGACAGATTTGGAATATAGGGCACGTCCGTAGCCGAAGGTTGACTTCGTCCTTGGTAAGGACGAGGCCACGGGTTCAAATCCCGTCAGCAGCTCCAAAAAAACCGCTGAATATAGCGGTTTTTTCTTATATATCGTACGAAGTTTTGCTTGCGTACGCAGTACTTAAAACAATATTTCCGTATTCGTTTTTATACTGCTTTCGATGATATCGGCGAGCTGACGGGCGGCGCGGGGACTGCGACCGCCTTTTCTCATGGCGTAGCGTTCGGCGTAGAGCGCGAGCGTTTCGTCGGGCAGACTGTCTATTTTCCTGTCTTGCAGGATGGCTTTGAGTATGCCGCAGAACTCTTTTTTGTCGGGGTTGATGAACGTTACCACAAGCCCGAACCTGTCCGAAAGCGAAAGCTGTTCCTGCACAGAGTCGTTCACGTGAACTTCGTCGCCTTGGCGGTCGGCGTGAGTTTCCTTTATCAGGTGGCGGCGGTTGCTCGTCGCGTAGATAAGGATATTCGGCGTTTTGCTTATACTGCCCTCTAAGGCGGCTTTAAGCTGAGCGTAGTCGTTTTCGCCGTCGGAGAACGACAGATCGTCTATGAAAATAATGAACTTGAACCGTTTCGCGGCGGAGATGGCGGCTACGAGCAGCGGAAAATCGGTAATCGCGCTCTTGCTCATTTCCACGAGCCGCAAGCCGTTTTTCGCGTACTCGTTCAGTATAGCGTGAACGGTGCTCGATTTGCCCGTTCCGCGGTCGCCGTAAAGAAGAACGTTATTCGCGGGCAGACCTTTGAGAAACGCCGTCGTGTTATTGATCACGACTTCCTTTTCTTCCGCATACTCTTTCAGATCCGACAGCTTTACGCCGTTGACGCTCCTTACGGGCGAAAGTTTTTTCTCGCGCGCGTCCCAAGAAAAAGCCGTGCTGTCGAAGAACGCGCCGCAACCTTTATTCTTGTACGACTTCACGAGTGCGGAGAAAGGCTTTGCGGGCGAAGTTTTCCACTCGGGTAGAACGGACAGAAAGTCTCGCGAAAACCTGTCCGCGAAATATTCGGGCGTGAGCGCGCCGAGTTCGCAGATATAGCCGTATTCCGTTTCGGCGCGGGATAAGAGCGCGCGGCAGGGCGAGATCCCGCACAGGATCTGCTTCGAAAGCGGATTTTCGTCGCGGGTGAGCCGAGCGAATATTTTTTCGGACAGCGTCTGCGTTTTCCCGCCGTCGCTAATAAGATGCAGGTAAAGGCGCGCGCAGAGTGCCGCGAAAGTCTTTTCGTCGTCCGTTTCGGTCATTCGTTCCAGAACGGAGAGTATTCCGTTTTCGTCTTGCAAAGCCGCCGAGAAAACGGAAACGCTTTTAAGTTTTATCGATAAAGATACGTTGTTTTTCATGCCTATATTATACTACTTTAATTATATAAAAAGCAAGTTTTACGAACATTATTATTTATTTACGGTCAATAAATTGACAACCGCGGACAAACGGGATATAA
>DBEXQE010000239.1:0-1821 GCA_048167245.1 Christensenellales bacterium
CAGAAAGTAGCAGTCAAAAAACTCGATGAAAGGGCGGTATTGCCCACTTACGGAAGCGAATACGCGGCGGGCGCGGATCTGTACGCGCTCACGGACGGCGAACTCGTGATCAAGGCGGGCGAAACGGCGTTCGTTCATACCGGACTTGCGCTCGAAGTGCCCGAAGGCTTTGCGGGACTCGTTTACGCCCGTAGCGGACTTGCGAGCAAGCGCGGACTTGCTCCCGCGAACAAGGTCGGCGTCATAGATTCCGACTACCGCGGCGAGATCATGGTCGCGCTTCACAACCATTCGGACAAAGATCAAGTTATTGCGAACGGCGAGCGCGTGGCTCAACTCGTGATAACACCGTTCCTTAAAGTCGATTTTACCGAAACGGATTCGCTGACCGACACGGTGCGCGGAACGGGCGGGTTCGGCTCCACGGGAACAAAATAAATATTTAATTAAACATAGCCGTTTTCGCTGCGTACGGTAACTTCGCCGCTCGAAACGGCTTTTTCTTCGCCGTCGTCGAATTTTACGACAAGCGCGAAATCGTCGTTTATCTCTTTTGCAAAACCGTGCCGTTCTTCCTTGCCGAAAACGCGCACGGTTTTTCCCGTCGTAACGCAATCTTTTCGGTAAGCGCGGAGATATTTTTCCTTATCCGCGGGAAACGATGCCGCCATGATATCGAGTTCTTTGACGATCTCGGCGGCTATCTGCGCGCGGGAAAATCCGCGTCCCGTGTTTTCGAACAGCGAAGTCGCTTTTTCTCTGAGTTCTTCGGGAAAATCCTCCGCCGTTTCGTTCACGTTCAGTCCCGCGCCGACGATAATATACTGAATATGTCCGCTTTCGCTCTCGACCGACATTTCGGTAAGTATCCCGCAGATTTTTTTGCCGCCCAAAAGCAGGTCGTTTACCCATTTGATCGCGGGTCGGACGCCGCAGACTTTTTCGACTGCGTTGCAGATCGCTACGGCGACCCAAGCCGTAAGAAAAGTCGCCGTTTGCGGTTCCACCGAATCTGGGCGGAGCAATGCGGATATATAAATTCCCTTTCCCTTGGGGGAAACGAACTGTCTGCCGTAGCGTCCGCGTCCCGCAGTCTGCGATTCGGCTATGATAATTTGCCCGGCTTTTGCGCCGTCTATCGCCATGGAGCGAAGCGCGTTGTTCGTCGAGTCGACGCTGTCTAAGCACAGCACGCTTTCGACTCTTTCGGGCGGCAAAAATGCCGACAGCTCTCCGCAGTTTATTCTATCGGGCGAGCGCGAGATCGAGTAACCCCTGTTTGTAGACGATAAAATTTCGTAGCCGTCGTCGCGCAAGGAGCGTATAGCGGAATTTACGGCGGCGCGGCTTATGCCGAGAGTTTTGCCGAGCGTTTCGCCCGAAACGTAATCGCTTTGATTTTTGAGTTGAGCTATAACTGCGTCTTTCGTTGTCATCGGACTTAAATTCTCCGTTTGTTTTATACTTATATTATACACGTTTATAATCAAATTGTAAAGCAAGACCGCCGTTTGACTTGACAATGACCGCGCATAATGATATAGTAATTGTAAACTATAAAAAACAGTAGGTTTACAATCTCATGAAAACGAGAGATTTGGCACTTATCGCGCTGTTTGCGGCTCTCATCGCGGCGGGAGCGTTTATTCGCATCCCCATACCCGTAGTGCCGTTTACGTTGCAATTTCTGTTTACAACGCTCGCGGGGCTTCTGCTCGGGAGCAAGCGCGGATCGATAAGCGTTTTGTGCTATGTTCTTATCGGGCTTGCGGGGCTTCCTATATTCAGCGAAGGCGGCGGGATCTTTTACGTGGTGCATCC
>DBEXQE010000240.1:0-1575 GCA_048167245.1 Christensenellales bacterium
GGCGCTTCAAACTCCGCTATATTTTTGAGTAACGTGGGAACGGACGGCAATCCCGAAGCGCTTCCTACGATTTACGCAAGCACGAACAGGAACGTTGTCTATAACGTTACCGACCCCGATAACGTTAATATCACGGGCAGAAACTTCGGCGGCGACGCGTCGCAGAAAGATTTGTACCGCGATAAAGCTCTGTTCCTTGCAAACTCCGTTACGGGCGATTTCAACGACGAACAAAAGGAACATCTCGCCGATAAAGCGGAAAACGGCGTGTACAGCGATGCGATCAAAAAGTATCTCGGCAACAAAAACACCGTGGATACGGGCTTTAACCCGAACCCGAACTACGAGAACTACTTTACTCTCGGTACGAGTACGGGCGATACGGGTCTGCTTTCTATCCGTCCCGTACGCAAGACCGCGCTGAATATAAACACGCTGAAAACTTACAAAGACGACATTCAGGCGCTTGCTACGAGCAAAGGTCTCGGAAATCTCGACCCCATTCCGTCGAGTTCGGATACAGATTACATTAAAATACTGGATAAATACGCGCAAGTATTCGATCTGCGTTACGACAAAGACGGGTTCTATTATCCGTTCAAGTTAGTAGCTTACGACGACTACAACGGCTCCGGCTTCTTGAAGTCCGAACCTACCGCGGTTGAAGTTAAGATCTATATCGACAACACCGCTCCGAGCGCAAACTCGATGGTTACGACTTCCACGGATACTATTTCGTTCAGCCTGAGCGTTACCGACGATCCTACGCGCAGGTTCGAGATCGCTACGCTTTTGAACGATTCCGATATGCTCAGAAACGAAATCGGTACGAACTACTATTTCGGACAAAACGAGCTTGTTAAAAAGTACACCGATTATAAGAATGCGGCTAAGGACGCAGACGGCAAGCCGACGGACAACAGTATCGACGATTTCAGACTTTTGGATCTGCTGACGACCGACTATATCGGCACGATCTCCGTAAGCAACGGCTCCGGTGCGGTAGATCCGGAAAGCACCGAGGAAGATTGGAAAAATTCGACGAACGCCGTAAGCTATTGGATCGAAAAGAACGGCAACAGCGGCGACGGCGACGCGTTCACGAGAATAAATTTCCACGCGAACAAGCGCGTTTCCGAGACGATAGTCTTTAAGATGGACTACTTCGACAACAATAACAACGTAGTCGCAGGCGGGGACGGGAAAACCAAAACTCTTATTTTCAACGTTACCGTTACGAATAACAGACCTACCGAAGCCGAAACCGATACTTCGCCTAAGGAAATCACCATGGCGACGGGCGACTCGTTCACGCTTTTGGCTACTTCGCCCAAAGCGTTTGAGAACGACGGCAATTCCGGCGTTGCGAACTCGAATTCTTTCGGGTATTGGGAAAACAGGAAAAACGATATCATTAACAGAGAAACGAACACTACGTTCCTTAAAGGCATTACCGATATTTACAATGATTCCTTTATGGAAGAAAAAAGCGCCGGCGATTATCAAATAAGACATTCTGTCGGCTCGGGAAATCTCGGCAGTATAGTGGTGTTCGAAGACGATACGCCTTGGGCG
>DBEXQE010000241.1:0-7731 GCA_048167245.1 Christensenellales bacterium
GGATCCGAGCGAAGAAGAAATGCAGTATTTCAGGACTTACACTGCCGATATAGACGTAAAGCGAGAGAGATTGAGTTCGCTTATCAAGCAGCTCAAAAGTTTGGTGTAAGAAATAAACAACGTTAAAAAGACAGCGTCCACGTTGCGGGATGCTGTTTTTTTGTGCGTAAAAGTCGGAATTGCGCGGCACGGAACGCTTGACCGAACGTGGCAAAACGGGTATAATTGCACACATGAGCAGGTGTTGTATTTGTCCGCGCAAATGCGGAGCGGACAGGAGCGCGGATAAAGGTTTTTGCGGCGGCGGCGCGGAAGATTTCAAGGTAGCCAAGATCATGGTCCACCGCGGCGAAGAACCCGTGATCGGCGGAACGCGCGGAAGCGGAGCCGTGTTTTTTTCGGGCTGTAATCTGCGTTGCGTCTACTGTCAGAACGCCGAGATAAGCCGCGGCGGCAAGGGCGAAGCGTTCTCGTTTTCCGATCTGGAACGCGCCGTTTTTTCGCTTGCGGACAAGGGCGTCCACAACATAGGTTTTATAACGGCGGCTCACTACGCGCCAGCTTTGGCGAAATTCCTGGAAAAGAACAAGAGCAGGATAGGCGTTCCGACAGTCTACAACAGCGGCGGTTACGAGAGCGCCGAAACGCTTAAAATGTTCGACGGGCTCATAGATATTTATCTGCCCGATTTCAAATACGCCGACAACTCGCTCGCGCAACGCTATTCGTCCGCGCCCGATTACAGGGAAACGGCGGAAGCCGCGATCGCCGAAATGCTGCGTCAGCGCGGCAAAGCCGTCATAAAGGACGGGATAATGCAAAGCGGCGTTATCGTCCGTCATCTCGTGTTGCCGTCGGCAAGGCGGAACGGCATCGAAGTAATGCGCATCGTCGCGGAAAAGTTCGGCGACGCGCTCGTAAGCATCATGCGCCAGTACACGCCGTCGTTCAACTCGTCCGAATTTGCCGAGCTCGATCGGAAAGTTACTTCGTTCGAGTACGACAGCGTAGTCAAAGAAGCCGAGCGGCTCGGGCTCGACGGCTTCATTCAGCTCAAAGGTTGCGAAACGGCGGCGCTGACTCCCGATTTTGCGAAAATTTCCGACGAATAGTTTTCACGCAATTTGCCCCGCGCGAATATATAAAATAAAAATCGAAGCGATAATGCTTGAAAAAAAGTCGCAAATGGGGTAGAATATATATGTACGGAAAATCGGCCGTAAAAAAGGGCGTTAAACTCAAAAACCACACGACGTTTCATATCGGCGGAAAAGCGGAGCTGTTCGCAGTCGCTCGCGACGCGTCGGATATCGTGCGGCTCGACAGGGAGTATTCTTCGCTCTGCCCGATAACGTATCTCGGCAGGGGAAGCAACGTTCTCGTCGCCGATAAGGGCGTAAAAGGGCTCGTAGTTCTCGTGCGCACCGAAAAAACGGAGTTCTCGGACGGCGTTTGCATAGCCGACGCGGGAGTTCCGCTGTGTACGCTCGGCTCGGCTTATATCGACCGTTCGCTCGGCGGGCTCGAATTCGCTTGCTGTATCCCGGGTTCGCTCGGCGGCGCGCTGAAAATGAACGCGGGCGCGCACGGCAGATGCATGGCGGACGCAGTCGACTGGGTCGAAGTTTTGCGCGGCGGAGAAGTCGTGCGGCTGAGAGCGGACGAGTGCGGTTTTGCGTACAGAGAGAGCGGCTTTCTGCCCGGTGACGTTATTCTGCGCGCTGGACTCAGAACGGCGCAGGCGGACAAAAACGACCTTATGCAGACGGTGAGCAAGTACAGGGCTTTTCGGCGCGAGCATCAGCCTGCGGGCTATTCCGCGGGGTCGGTGTTCAAGGCGGCGGACAGACCCGCGGGTTACTATATCGACGCGGCGGGACTGAAAGGCTTGGAGTGCGGCGGCGCGTACGTGTCCAAACTGCACGCGAATTTCATAATAAATTCGGGATTCGCGACCGCGGAAAACGTAACCGCGCTTATCGACGAAATCAAGGCGAGAGTTTTCGCCGCGTTCGGCGTAAAACTTAACGAAGAAATAATTTATCTCGGAGAATTTGACTGAAAAATGGCATTTTGGGGCGATTATCATACGCATACGGTGCACAGCCACGGCACGGGGACTATCGAAGACAACGTAGTCGCCGCCATAAACGCGGGACTTAAAGAAGTCGCGATAACGGATCACGGTTTCAAACATCTGCTGTACAACGTTAAGCGCTCCAAGTGGGACGCGATCTGCGCCGAAGCGGAAGAAGTCCGCAAAAAATACCCGCAGATAAATATTTATCTCGGACTCGAAACGAATCTGAATTCGGGCGGCGGGAACATAGATATAAAAGACTCCGACATGGATAGGCTCGATATCGTCGTCTGCGGCTATCACCGCTTCGTCGCGTCGAAAAGCGTCGGCGACATAATGCGGTTCCATATACCGAATCTCTGGCTCGACATGTGGGGCAAAAGCACGAAAAAGCGTATCGTGAAGAACACCGACGCGTATATAAAGGCGTTGGAGAGTTTCGATATAGATATAATTTCGCATATGAACTACGGCGCATGCGTCGATTGCGTGGAACTTGCCAAAGCCTGCGCGCATTACGGAACTTACGTCGAGCTGAACGGCAAGCGCGTGAATATTCCCGACAGGGATCTCGAACTCATAGCCATGACCGACGCCGAATTCATCTGCGATTCCGACGCTCATTCGGTGGATAAAGTGGGCGATATGTCGCTCGGAAAGTCGGTGATCGACAGACTGTCGCTTCCGTACTCCAAAGTCGCGAATTGGGAGCGCATACCGTCGTTCCGCAGTCGCCGCAACAAGAGCGGAAAAGGACAAAGCGTATGAGTGATACGTTCGGAAAAGCCGCGAAAAACGAGATGATACTTTCGCCGCTACATTCGCGCGGCGAAGAGATCGCTTTCGTTTCGGGACTTCTGCACACCGCGGGGTCGATAATAATATCCGGCGGAGAAATGGAACTTCTGTTGCCGATAGAAAACGGATCGCTTTGCGAAAAAGTTTTTATGTTTCTCGAAAAAACGTATCGGGATATGCCGTCGTATTCCTACGCGTCGGGAAAATTCACGATCGCGGGAACGTGCGCCGCGCGCGTACTCGAAGACTGCGCGATACTGTCGGTTAACGAAGACGGTTCGCCGCATATAAATTACGGCATAACCCCCGCGCTCGTAAGCAAAGAGCGCCATGCGACGGCGTACCTTAAAGGCGCGTTTCTCGGGTCGGGGAGCGTGTCGGTGTTAAAGGGTTATCATCTCGAATTCGCGCTGTCGAACGCGACGCTTGCGACCGACCTTGCCGAGCTTTTGCGGGAAAAGGGCATAAACGCGAACGTAACCGAGCGCAAGGACAAGTTCGTTTCCTACGTAAAGGGTTCCGACGGCGTGTCGGACGCGCTCGCGCTGCTGGGTGCGCCGAAAGCCGTTATGGAGCTTAACAACCGCTTTGCCGACAGGGAATTGCAACGGAGAGTCAACAGGCTGAAAAACTGCGACCTTGCGAATATCGACAAATCCGTTTCGGCGGCGGCGCGGCATGCCGATGCGATACGCGCGCTTAAACAGAGCGGAAGATTCGAATCGCTCGACGAAAAATTAAAGGAAACGGCGGAGATCAGAGAAGACAATCCCGAAATGACGCTTTCCGAGCTTGCTTCGCTTGCGGGAATTTCCAAAAGCGGAATGAAACACAGACTTAATAAGCTCGTGGAACTGTCCGAAATATGAAAAATCAACAGGAGGAAATCACATGGTACTCAAAGAGATCGAAATCAAAAAGCCCGACGGCGTGCAGAACCGCGACGCGCAAGCGATAGTTCAGCGCGCGATGCGCTACGACAGCGACGTGTTTTTCGAGTGGAAAAGCCGAAAGATAAACGCGAAAAGTCTTATGGGCGTCATTGCCATGGGACTTAAAAACGGCGACAAGATAATGGTCATCATAAAGGGACACGATCAGGACGAAGCGCTTGCCGATCTGGAAAATCTGTTCGCGCGCAATTTCAAGATCTGATTTTTTGCAGGTAAAAAACGTAAGCAATGGAAAACAGCGAAAAACAATTCGTGCATCTGCACGTACATACTCAGTACAGCCTTCTCGACGGCGCGACGCGCATAGAAAATCTGTTTAAGGCGTGCGACGATATGAATATGCCGGCGGTCGCGATAACCGACCACGGCAACATGTATGGCGTACTCAAATTCGTCAAGCAAGCCGCGGACTACACGGAACACAAGTGCGACTTCGCGGACTTTATAAAAAAGAAAAAACCGTTCAAGGTAAAACCCATAGTCGGTTGCGAAGTCTACTGCGCTCCCGACAGGTTCGTCAAGACGAGCGAAAACGGCAAAATGCCGAAGTTCAACCATTTGGTGCTTTTGGCGAAGAACGAAGAAGGTTATCACAATCTCGTTAAGATAGTTTCGTTCGCGTTCACCGAAGGACTTTATTACAAGCCGCGCATAGATATGGAGCTTCTGAAAAAGTACAAGACGGGGCTTATATGTCTTTCGGCGTGTCTTGCGGGCGCGTTGCCTCAGGCGATACTTTCGGGCGATCTCGAAAAAGCCGACGCGATAGCGAAAGAGTTCAAGGAGCTGTTCGGCGACGACTATTACATAGAGATACAGGACCACAACATCAAAGCGCAGAAGCAGGTCCTGCCGCATCTCGTTTCTATCGCGCGCGCCAACGGGATCAAGCTCGTGGCGACGAACGACGTTCACTATATGACGAAGTCCGACGCCGTCATGCAAAAGGTGTTGCAGTGCATTTCGTTCCGCAACACGATGGCGCTCGGGAGCGACGGTCTCGACGACGAGAATGCGGTCGCCGAGGGCGGGACGGACGACGACAGTTATTTCCCGACGAACGAATTCTACCTGAAATCGCGCGAGCAGATGCTTTCGCTGTTTCCCGCGCTCGAAGAAGCGCTCGACAACACGCTCGAAGTAATGAACAAGTGCGAGCCGCCGTATTGGTTCGAGAAAAAACCGCTTTTGCCGTCGTATATTCCCGAAGACGGCAGCACGCCGTCCGAGTTTTTGCGCAAACTGACTTTCGACGGACTTGATCGCAAATACAAGACAATGACCGAAGAAGTCGTGTCCCGCGCGGAATACGAACTCGGTATAATCAACTCCATGGGCTTTGTGGACTACTTTCTGATAGTCTGGGATTTTATAAACTTCGCCGAAACGCACGGCATACCCGTAGGACCCGGGCGCGGTTCGGGCGCGGGCAGTATAGTTGCGTACGCGATCGGCATAACGAAAGTCGACCCGCTGAAATACGAACTGTTCTTCGAACGCTTTCTTAACCCGGAGCGCGTGTCTAACCCCGACTTCGATATAGACTTCTGCGTGGACAGGCGCGGCGAAGTCATCGACTACGTTATAGGAAAGTACGGAGTCGAGAACGTTTCGCAGATAGTAACGTTCGGCACGCTCGCGTCGAAAGCCGCCGTAAAGGACGTCGGGCGCGTGTTCAATCAGCCGTATTCCGAAGTCGATAAGATAGCTAAGCTCATACCCGCGAAAATGGGCAAAAAGCATATCGGCGACCTGTTGGGGTTCGGAAAAGACCCGTCGGATACCGTTTCCGACTTAAAGGAGCTGTACGACTCCGACAGCATGGTCAAAAGCATAATAGACATGGCGATAAAGATCGAAGGCATGCCGCGTCAGACGGGCATGCACGCCGCGGGAGTCATAATCTGTCGCGACCCGATCTACGAGCACGTTCCGATGGCGCGTAACTCCGACGATATCGTTACGACCGAGTTCGATATGATAGAGTGCGAAGAACTCGGGCTTCTGAAAATGGACTTTTTGGGGCTCAGAACGCTTACGGATATCAAAAAGGCGATCGATATAGTCAAAAAGACGCAGGGCATAGAACTCGACTTTTACAATATGGAATACGACGATCCCGGCGTGTACGAACTCATAGGCGAAGGCGATACGCACGCAGTGTTCCAGCTCGAATCGGAAGGCATGAAGCGGTTCATGCGCGACTTGAAACCGACTTCGCTCGAAGATATCATAGCGGGAGTGTCGCTGTACCGCCCCGGTCCCATGGATAAGATAGGCATATACGTGGAAGGCAAACGGCACCCCGAAAACATACATTACGATCACCCGTTGCTCGAACCTATCCTGAACGTAACGTACGGCGTTATGGTTTATCAGGAGCAGGTCATGAAAGTCGTTCAGTCGCTTGCGGGCTACACGCTGGGGCGCGCGGACGAACTGCGGCGCATGATGAGCAAGAAGAAAACCGACAAGATGAACGCGGAGCGCCAGGTCTTTCTGTACGGTCTCGACAACGAGAAAACGCATATCCCGGGCGCTATCAAAAACGGCGTTCCCGAAGACGTTGCGAACAAGATATTCGACGACATGGTAAGTTTCGCGTCTTACGCGTTCAACAAGTCGCATGCGGCGGTCTACGCGCACCTTACGTATCAGACGGCATACCTTAAACGCTACTACACGGTCGAGTTCATCGCGGCGGTGCTCAACAACCGCATTACGAGCATAGACGAGATACGCAATTATCTTACGTACCTGAAAGAGCGCGGGATAGGCGTTCTGCCGCCGGACATAAACAAATCGTTCGTCGAATTCACCGTCGAGAACGGCGCCGTGCGCATAGGAATGGCGGCTATAAAGAACGTAGGAACGAGCATAATTTCCGAGATAGTAAAGGAGCGCGAAGCGGGCGGAGAGTTTACTGACTTCGTACAGTTCGTGTCGCGCATGGGCAAGATAACGCTGAATAAGCGCATGCTCGAATCGCTTATCTACGCGGGCGCGTTCGACTGCTTCGGTCGGCCGCGCGCACAGCTTATCGCCGTTTACGAATCGGTGCTCGACAGAACGCAAAAGGACAGGGAAGCCAAGAGCCGCGGACAGTTCTCGTTCTTCGACGACGCGGCGTTCAAGGTCGAAGATACGTTCGAATATCCGGATATAAAGGAATATCCGCTCGCAGAAAAACTGAAATACGAAAAGGAAGTCGCGGGCGTGTATCTTACGGGCCATCCGCTCGAAGAATACCGCGAGTTTTTAAGCGGATTCAAATATAACAGCTCGTCGTTCGCGACCGAAAGCGGCGACGGAGACGACATGGGCGAAGAAACCGACTTCGCGGGCGGCGGAATAGAAGACGGAACGCCCGTAACGGTGGGCGGCATGCTCGTCGAAGCCGTAAAGCGCACCACAAAGACGGGCAAGGACCTGGGCGTGGGCAAACTGGAAGACCTGTACGGCACTGTCGAGCTCGTCGCTTCTCCGTTCGTGCTCGGCAAAATAAAAGCGCTTTGGCAAAAGGACAAGCTCGTTACGGTCAGGGGAAAAGCCAAGCAGAAAGACGGTTTTTTCAACATCTGGGTCGACGGCATAGAAGAATGGAAGAAGGGCGAAGAAACGAAGGACAGAAAGGCGCGCAAGATCTGCTTTTACATTTCGTTCATAAATTCCGAACCCGAAATCATGGATAATCTTCAAAACGTTTTGAACGCGTACCCCGGCGGCGACGCGACTTACGTGAAAAACGTAGACGACGGCAAACTCTACGAACTCGGCATAAACGTAGGCTTGAACGATATAATGCTTAACGAGTTGTACGGGGTGGTCGGCGAGAACAACATAAAAATAATTTAGCGGCGCGGCGGCGTATTCGGGCACATCTTTCCGCTACGTTTGCCG
>DBEXQE010000242.1:0-6513 GCA_048167245.1 Christensenellales bacterium
TTCACAAAAACCCTTGACAAGCGCAGGGGTTTTGTTATATACTGTCCCCGTAAGTTCGCAGTGGCGAACTTAAATCAAACACCGTCGGTTCGCTTATGCGAACTTTTATTTCGAGGATAGGTTCGCAGTGGCGAACTCGAAAAAGGAGAATTTTATGACGTTGGCATTCGCACCTGTCGGAAAGCAGGTAAAGGTCGTAGAGATCAAAGCGGAAGACAAGACGAAAAAGCATCTCGAAAGCATAGGACTCGGCGCGGGATCGTATCTGACCGCGGTGAGCGACAGCGGCGGGGACGTGATTTTGCAGGTCAAGGACGGGCGGGTCGCGATAAATAAGGGGCTTGCGATGAAGATTTTGGTCGTATGACCGGCGGCGGAGACGGGCGCGCAAAACGGCTTTCGTAGCGCCTAAGTCCGCTCGGTCGAGTACGTTTAAGTACACTCCCGTCGCGAACTTGCCGCCTGTTGCCGTTCTTCACACCCGTCTTCGCCGCCTTGAGTTTGTGGATATCTGCACCGTTCTCCGCCGCCTTGGGGCGTGTGCAGTACTGTCATTTCGATTTCGACCGAAGTGAGCGACACAACTTCTTTGTTTGTCCTCCGCCGAGCGCGAAGCGCGAACGCCATGAGCCGTAGGCGAATATTTCGACCGAAGTGAGCGATAGCGAACGAAGCGGAGAACTCTCTCAAAACTATATCTTTATAATGATAGAATAGTTATAAAACCATATTATAAAGATAATTTTGAGCGATTTCTCGACTTCGTGCCTTACGGCACTCCGCTCGAAATGACAGAGCGGGAACAGATTTCTCGACTGCGCTTCGCTCCGCTCGATATGATAAGGGGGGGGAGGCTTACGCCTGTCAAGCACAAAGCAATGCGACTGCTTGACTGATGAGGTTATAGAAATAATAAAAACCTTTTAAGGAGCAATATACCGTATGGAAAAAACGTTGAAAGAATTTGCGCCGTCCGAAAAGGGGACGGTCTGCGCGGTTACGGCGCAGGGGCGTATCCGCCGAAGATTGTTCGATATGGGCGTAACCCCCGGTACGGAGATAACCATGAAAAAAGTCGCTCCGCTCGGCGATCCTATCGAAGTTACTATCCGCGGCTACGAGCTGAGCTTGCGTAAGAGCGAAGCCGAGTGCGTGATCATGAAAGTTGACTGACGCAATCAAGTTAGGAGGATTAAACAATTGAATTTTGCACTTGCGGGCAACCCCAACAGCGGCAAAACTACGCTGTTCAACGCCCTGACGGGTTCAACGGCGTACGTGGGCAACTGGCCGGGCGTTACCGTCGACAAAAGAGAAGGCGTGTACAAAAAGCTGGCGGAGCCGGTCGGCATAGTCGATTTGCCGGGTATTTATTCGCTTTCGCCGTACACTCCCGAAGAGATAGTTTCGCGCAATTACGTGCTGGACGAAAAACCCGACTGCATAATAAACGTGGTCGACGCGACGAACTTGGAGCGCAACTTATATCTGACGACTCAGCTCAAAGAAACTTCCGTTCCGATCGTCGTCGCGCTGAACATGATCGACGAAGTCGAAAGCGCGGGAGATAAAGCGGACGCGGAAGAAATCGAAAAAAATCTGGGCGTTCCCGTCGTTCCCGTGTCCGCGCTCCTGAGCCGCGGTATAAGCGAGCTTATGAAACGCGCGTACGAAGCCGCGAAGAAAGGTCGCGCCGCCGACAATATCTTCGCGTCGACAGCGCTCGGCGGCGTGATCGGCGAACTGACTGACGCGCTTAAAGCCGAGAACGTTTCCGATCCGCTGTTCCACGCGATAAAGCTGTTGGAAAAAGACGAGTTGGAAGTCGGAAAGTTTCCCGCGGCGGACAAAAGAGTCGACCTGTTCCGCGAAACGTTTTCCGACAAGAATTTCGGGAACGACTGCGAAGCGTTCATAGCGGACGCGAGATATAAATACATATCCGAAAACTTTTCGCACTGCTACAAGAGAAATCGGAAAACGGAAAAACTGACCAAGTCCGACAAGGCGGACAAGGTGTTGACGCACAGGATATTCGGTATCCCGATCTTTCTTGCGGTAATGTTCGTCATCTTCCACCTTACGTTTTCGGAAAACTTTCTGTTCCTGAACGGATTCGGAGAAGGTTGGATGCCGGCTCTGTTCGAGTCCGCGGAGAAAGGCGGGCTCGGTTGGGAAGAAAACGCGGCGACGACTCTGCTCGCGTGCTTCTACGACGGGGCGGTGTTCTCGCCGGGCGTTATTCTGACTAACCTATTGAATTGGGCGCTCGAATGGATAAACGTTTTAGCCGAACTTTGTTGCGCGAACGCTCCGCTGTGGGTAGGCAGTTTCGTAGTGGACGGAATACTCGGCGGACTGTTAGCAGTACTCGGCTTTTTGCCGCAGATACTCACGCTGTTCCTGTTCTTCTCCATACTCGAAGACAGCGGTTACATGGCGCGCGTGGCGTTCCTGCTCGACAGGATATTCCGCAAGTTCGGGCTTTCGGGCAAAGCGTTCATGCCCATGATCATGGGCTTCGGTTGCTCGATCCCCGCAATGATAAACACCCGTACTCTCGCCGACGAAAAAGAGAGAGTTTCGACCGTGCGCGTGATCCCGTTCTTCTCGTGCGGCGCGAAACTTCCGATCCTGACGGCGATCGCGGGCGGAATAGTTTCGTTTTTCGGCGTCGGCAACGCGGACGTCATAACGTACTCCATGTATCTGCTCGGAATAGTTACGGCGATAGTGGCCGTCATACTTATGCGCAGTACGACTATGCGCGGCGAGATCCCGCCGTTTATAATGGAGTTGCCGTCTTACCGCATGCCGAGATTTTCGTCGCTCATGATACACTTGTGGGATAAGACGAAACACTTTATCAAAAAGGCGTTCACGATAATTCTCGCTTCCACTATCCTTATCTGGTTCCTTTCTTCGTTCTCGCCGAGTTGGCAGTTCCTGCTCGAAGAAGGCGAAGACGGTCTTGTTAATCTCAGAATGAACGAAAGTATTCTCGGCGCGATAGGTATGATAGTTCAGCCGCTGTTCACGCCGCTCGGATTCGGTTCTCAGCTCGGTTCTTTCGGTTGGGTGTTCGCGATCGCCGCCATTACGGGACTCGTGGCAAAGGAGAACGTTATCGCAACGTTCGGAACGCTTGCCGCAGCGATAGCAGGCGCGCTCGTTTCGACCGAGGACGGCGTGCTCGAAACGGTTACGATGATCTCCGCAACGGGCATAACGATCCCGGGACTCATAGCGTTCATCGCGTTCAATATGACTACGATCCCTTGCTTCGCGGCGTGCGCTACGGCAAAGGGCGAGCTTAAAAAGGGAACGTTCAAGTGGACGGTGCTGTTCTGGATAGTAACTTCGTACGTAGTCGGTACGGTAGTATACCTCGTCGGTTCGTGGTGGTGGACGGTATTTTTAGTAGCGGCTCTTATAGCCGCGGCGGTAGTCGGCATCATATTTTACAACCGTCGCAGAGACAGGCTCGCGGCGCAGGGCATCCTTCCGCAGAAGCGCGAAAGAAAAAAGAAGATCCGTAACTGTTGCGGCGACTGCTCCGCTTGCAAAGGACACAAAGATTAAATTGACTTAAATAAAAGTCAGTCGGAAAACTAGACCGATACTTAAAAAAGCCGCTTTGAGAGATAAAAATTCTCTCTCGGCGGTTTTTTGATTGATATGCGCGCGGTTATGTGTTATAATCAGACGACAGGGAGATTTTTTTATGACTGAACGCGATCTGATGCGACTTTTCGAAGAATTCGACGGCGAAGTTTCGATGTCGGACTTTACCGTGAGCGAACTCGAAGAAATGCTCGGTTATTCGACGGACGACAAGGACGAGTTGAAGCGGAAATATTTCTCTTACTACAACGACGTGAAAAATCCCACGCTCAAAAAGCAGGATTGGTGAAAGGGAGAAAATATTTTGGCAAATTGGCTCGATATATTGATACTCGTTTTGTACATAGCCGCGCTGTTCGGCATAGCTTTTTATACCCGAAAGCGCAGTAAAACGGTAGACGATTTCCTGCTCGCGGGCAAGGGAATGGGCGGGATAATGACGGCTTTCGCGTACGGAACGACGTACTTTTCCGCCGTCATATTCATAGGCTACGCGGGCAAAAACGGTTTCGCGTACGGCTTGGGTTCGCTGTGGATAGGCGTCGGCAACGCTATAATAGGCTCGCTTATTGCCTGGATAGTGCTTGCCCGCAGAACGCGGCGCGCGACGCACTTTTTCGGCGCGAGAACGCTCCCCGAACTGTTCGAAAAACGCTACGAGTCCAAACATATTAAACTCGTCTGCGCGGTTATAATTTTCGTATTTCTCGTGCCGTACGCCGCGAGCGTATATCAGGGACTCGGGTATCTGTTCGAACTCGTGTTCGGCATACCGTTCTGGGCGATAGTTCTTATCATGGCTACGCTTACGGCGGTATACCTGTTCTTCGGCGGCTACTTCGCGACGGTATTAACGGACTTTTTCCAAGGCATAATCATGCTTTTGGGCGTTGCGATAATGGTCGGCTTCGTAATGAACTACGAGAAAGTCGGCGGGGCGGTGGAAGGTTTTAAGAAACTTATCGCCGACGACCTGGGGTTCTTTCCCGCGTTTACGGCGGAAAACGGCGCGCCGAAAGGCTATTCGCTTTTGATGCTCGTGCTGTTGACGAGTCTCGGGACCTGGGGACTGCCGCAGATCGTGCATAAATTCCACACGGTCAAGAGCGAAGGCGCGATAAAACAAGCCGCGTGGGTTTCTACGGCTTTCGCGCTGATAATAGGCGTCTGCGCGTATCTCGTGGGCTGTTTCGCGCGCTATATAATAGGCACGGATCAAGTCGCGGGACTTGTCGCGTCGGGGCAGGAAGATAAGATAATCCCGACTATTCTCGTCGAAGCTCTGCCCGCGGGGCTTGTGGGGCTTATAGTCGTTCTCGTAATGAGCGCGAGCATGAGCACTCTCGCGTCGCTCACGCTGTCTGGCGCTTCGGCAGTAGCGGTGGACTTTTACAAGGGCTATATAATAAAGGACGCAAGCGATAAGAAAGTAAATCTTTTAATGCGTTTGCTTTGCGTCGTGTTCGTCGCGGTGTCGGTCGTTATAGCGATAACGCGCCCCGCGGGAATAATTTCGCTCATGAGTCTGAGTTGGGGAACGCTCGCCGGCTGTTTCTTGGGACCTTATATCTGGGGACTTTACAGCAGAAAAGCCACGAAAAAGGGCGCGTACGCGGGCGTTATCTCGGGTCTTGGCGTAACGCTCGTTTTATACGTAACTTCGCTTATACTGTCGCATACGGGCAACGCGGTCGCCGCGGGATATTTTTCGCCGCCCGCGATAGGCGTGTTCGCGATGATAGCTTCCGTGGCGGTAGTCCCATTCGTTTCGCGCTTCACCGCGCCGCCGACGGGAGATATGCTCGATCCGCTTTTCGCAGAGCTGACCGCAAAGGGAGAAGCTCAGGCGTAGCGGTACTTTTTGCGCTTTATTATAAAGAATATCACCGATAATATCAGCGCGCAGGCTTCGGCGGCAAACATCGCGCACCATATCCCGTTCACGCCGAATACGGCGGGCAGAGAGAATACGAATATCACCTGGAATACGAGCGTACGCAGGAAAGACA
The DNA here is from genome assembly GCA_048167245.1 of Christensenellales bacterium. Taxonomy (GTDB): domain Bacteria; phylum Bacillota; class Clostridia; order Christensenellales; family Pumilibacteraceae; genus RACS-047. The sequence goes on from DBEXQE010000242.1 coordinate 5,634, forward strand.
GCGTCGCGCTGACCGCGCAACGCCGAAACGCCGTCTTCTCCGAAAAATTTCATGAGCTGAAAATTGTACAGCATGCTGACTACCGACGACGCGATATTCGTCATCAGTTCCGAAGAACCGTTCCCGCAGACTTTAAGGAGCGGTTTTATTTCGAGCTTCGTTTTGGTAAGCCTCCGCAAGTCCGAGTTTGGGTTTTCCGCCGTTGCGAGAAAGCTCTGAAAAACGTTCTGCAACATGAAAAACGTCATAAAGCCGACCGTGATCCTGCCGTAAAGCACGCAGTCGTCTATCATTTCGTCGCTTTCGCCGAGAAGTCTTGCGACGGGACGCGCCCGTGCCGAGCATAAAGCCTATGCCGCCTAAGATCATGATGAACGGCATTATAAGATTTACGGCGGCGAACGGCGTTTTGCCTATAAAGTTGGATACGAATTGTCAAGTAAATTTTCGGATAAACGGTCTAAATAATAAAAATCCGTCGATAATCTACGGTATGAAAAAATTCGTTCTCTTTATAGGGCTTGTATTGCTGTTTTCGGGCATGCGTCTGTACGATAACGGGCTTTTGTCGGTGTCCGCCGACGGGAAGTATACGGTGTACGGAAAAAACGGCGCCGAAACGGTTTACGAGAAAAAGCCGATTCTCGACAGGTTCGACGCGTACACAAGGCTCGATATCGCGGGCGGGAGAGCGGAAGCGGAAAAGGGCTTGAAAGAGCTTAACGCGAAAATACTTTGGGAAGAGCGTATAGGAAACATAACGATCCTTTACGCCTATGCGCCGACTATAAACAGATCAGAAACGGTAAAGGACAGGCGGGTAAACGTTATGGTAGCAGTAACGGACGCGGGCGTGGCGTTCGGTTCGCCGCTCCTGAAA
>DBEXQE010000243.1:0-3489 GCA_048167245.1 Christensenellales bacterium
ATCGAGAGCCTTGCCGAGTTTCGCTTCGTATTTGTCGAATTCCGTGCGGACCTGTTCGTTTGTTATAGCCATTTTTGCCTCCGAGTTTTGTAATATTGATATTATATCAAATCAACCGTTTTTTTACAACTGTTTTAACGGATAATTGTTCCGACTTTCTCGCCGCTCGCCGCCTTGATAAGACCGTCTTTTTCCATAAGCCCGAACGCGATGATCGGTATATTGTTCTCCATGCACATCGTAATGGAAGTTATGTCCATAAGGTTTAGCCCCTTGTTTATAACGTCCATGTACGAAATGGAATCGAACTTCTTGGCTTTCGGGTTTTTTTTCGGATCGCTGTCGTAAAGTCCGTCGACGTTCTTTGCCATAAGCAGCACTTCGGCTTTTATCTCGGCGGCTCTCAAAGCCGCGCCCGAGTCCGTCGAAAAATAAGGGTTTCCCGTGCCGCAGGCAAAGATAACTATCCTGCCGCAATCGAAATGCTTTAAGGCTTTACGCAAAATATACGGTTCGGCGACCGCAGGTATCGAAAGCGCCGTTTGCACGCGCGACTGAACGCCTTTTTTCTCTATCGCGTCTTGCAGAGCGAGCGCGTTCATTATGGTCGCGAGCATACCCATATGATCCGCCGTAACCCTGTCCATGTTCGTGCCTTGTCTGCCGCGCCAGAAGTTTCCGCCTCCGACTACGACGGCTATTTCCAGCCCGTCGTTATGCAATCTCACAAGCTGATCCACGACGTGTTCGACCATCGCTGGATCTATCCCTACTCCCTTTTCGCCCGCGAGAGCTTCTCCGCTTATTTTAAGTAAAACCCTTTTATACATTTCAACCGTTTCCTTTCGTTTAATATTCACTAAATATTTTTTTCGTAAGTTGCCCCGAAACTATAAAAAGGGGACACTAAAATATAGCGTCCCGCTCTTTTCGAAAATTACTTACTTGTTTTGCATTTTCGCAACTTCTTCGGCGAGGTTATCGACTTTCTTTTCAAGTCCTTCGCCCATCGTGAGCCTTGCGAACTTGACTATTTTGACCGTCGTGCCGAACTTCTTTGCAAGCCCTTCGACGACCTTGCCGACCGTCATGGACGAATCTTTTACGAACTCCTGCTCTACAAGGCATATCTCTTTGAAATACTTGTTGATCCTGCCTTGAAGCATTTTTTCCACTATCGCTTCGGGCTTGCCCTTGAACTTATCGTCGTTGAGCGCCTGAGTCTTCAATATAGACATTTCGTGATCGACTTCTTCTTTCGGAACTTCGGTTTCGTAAACGTACTTCGGCGATATAGCCGCAATATGCATAGCAATATCGTGGCAAGTCGTCGCAAATTCGGCTTCCTTGCTCAGATCTTTACCCGTCTCGAGTTCGAGCATAACGCCGATCTTGCCGCCCATATGAATATAAAATTCTTCGAAACCGCTCTTGTTCTCGAATCTCGTAAAGCGTCTTAAAGACAGTTTTTCGCCGATTTTCGCGGTAGCCGCGTTAATAACTTCCAAAACCGTTTCGCCGCCTATTTTAGAGCCGAGCAACGCGTCCGGATCGGACGGATCGACTTCGGCAACTTGCTTTGCTATCTTTTCGGCAAGCTCGACGAATACGGGAGATTTTCCGACAAAGTCGGATTCGCAGTTTACTTCCACGAGCGCGCCGGTCTTTTTATCCGCGCTCACATATGCGGCTACTACGCCTTCCGATGCAATGCGTCCCGCTTTTTTAGCCGCCACGGCAACGCCCTGCTCGCGCAGAAATTCGGTCGCCTTGTCCATATCTCCGTCGGTAGCGGTGAGAGCCTTTTTGCAGTCCATCATGCCCGCTCCGGTGATTTCTCTTAATTTAGCTACGTCCTTAGCAGTGAATGCCATTTTCTTAAACTCCTTGTGTGTTCTTCTTTCTTATTCGGCTACGTCTTCTTTAACTTCTTCCGCGGCTCCGTAGCGTTTTCGGTCTGCGCGAATACTGCGTCTACCGATGCGGCGGCGGCTTCGGCTTGCATCTGAGCTTCTATCTGACGGCGAGCCGCAAGACCTTCTTCGCCTTCTCTCGCTTCGATAACGGCGTCAGCCATTGCTCCGGCTATAAGTTTTATCGCGCGGATAGCGTCGTCGTTGCCGGGGATAACGTAATCTATCTCGTCGGGATCGCAGTTGGTGTCGACTATTCCGACGATGGGGATTTTAAGACTTCTTGCTTCCGCTACCGCCAAATGCTCTTTCTTCGGATCTACTACGAAAAGCGCGCCGGGAAGCGTTCTCATATCCTTGATACCGCCGAGATTTTCTTCGAGCTTGTCCCTTTCGGCGATAAGCTTCATAACTTCTTTTTTCGGAAGAACGTTAAACTCGTTCATTTTCTCCATCTGATTGAGTTTGTTCAACCTTTCTATTCTCGAACGGATCGTCGTAAAGTTGGTCAGCGTGCCGCCGAGCCAACGCGACTTCATGTAGAACATGCCGCACTTCGTAGCTTCCTGCGCAATAGCTTCCTGAGCCTGCTTTTTCGTGCCTACGAAAAGGATCGGCTTTCCGCTCTCAGCCACCTGCTTGATAAACGCGTACGCTTCGTCGATAAGTCCCACCGTTTTTTCAAGGTTGATGATATAAATATCGTTCCTTGCGGTGTAAATGTACTTTTTCATTTTCGGGTTCCACTTGCGCGTGGGGTGTCCGAAATGAACGCCTGCTTCGAGTAGCTGCTTCATAGAAACAACGTTTGCCATAATATAAAAACCTCCTGTTTGACCCTCCCTGCGATATCCACTCGGATCTTTAACGAAAGACATGAAAAAATTTATCTTTGCGCAACAGAAGATCCGATACTTCGCAAGTGTGAATTCTAACTTTTCAATTATAACATAAATTTCCGCGTTATGCAAATAAATTTACGTTATTTTACATTTTTGACGAAATTATTTTTTATGCTTGCAATCGCAGTGCTCGTGATCGCAATTTTCGTGATCGTGCTCGTGGTCGCAGTCGCAATCTCCGCCGCAATCTTCGCAACCGCACCCGCAATCGTCGAAAGAATAATTCGAAACGGCGCGCAGATAAACGTTGAACACGGAATTCAACAGTTCTTCGTCGAAAAGCGGCTTGAATATCTTCTCGTCCGAACCTTCGTCGACTTCGTATTCGAAAATCACGGCTTCGTCTTCTTCGATGCCTTCGACTTTTTCCACGGGTTGAAGTAGTTCGTAAAATTTTTCGTTATATTCGACGCTTGCGATCTCGTAAAACTCTATCGGGTTATCGTCGTCGTCGAAAAGCGTAATGGTCGAATTCTCTTCGAAAATCTCAACCGCGCCTTCGTCTTCCAATCTTTCTTTATCTTCCATTTTTAACACCTCCGAAACGGAATATTTTTAATTTTATTTGCGTGAATCGAGATAGCTTTGCAAAATGATCTGCGCCGCCACCGTGTCTATCACGCCCTTTCTTTTCTCCCGCCGCACGTTGCTTTCGATAAGCGACTTTTCGGCGG
>DBEXQE010000244.1:0-10051 GCA_048167245.1 Christensenellales bacterium
TAAACTTTCTAAATTGTACGACGTTTCGTGCGATTATTTAGGCGGCAGACGCGATTATAGAGATTTTCCGCCTAAGTCATATTAAGTCATAAACGGATATTTTCGCACATATAATCTAATACATAAATTCGGAGTGTGCGAAATGAGATTTTTCAAGAGATTTATTGCGCTGTGCGGAATTCTGGTCGTGGGGTTCGCGGCGGTAGGGTGCAGCGAAAAGGGACTTGACGACGCGGCGGCTTCGCTGAGCGTTTACACGATAGACGCGGTGTTCTGCGACGACGACAAAACGCTTACGGCGACGCAGAACGTAGACTACGTGAACGAGTTCGACGTGGAGATCGGCGAGCTGTATTTTCATTTGTATCCGAACGCGTACAGAGAAGGCGCGCGTTTTACGCCTTTCACGGCGGCGGACACGGCGGACGCATATCCGAACGGCTTATCTTACGGCGGCATAAATATTTCGTCGCTGAAAGTGGACGGCAAGGAAAAAGAGATCAAGATAGGCGGGCAGGACGAAGATATTCTTATCGTCGAGTTCGACGAGCCGCTTATGCCGACCATGCGCACGAAAATCGATATGGAATACACGGTTACCGTTCCGAACGTAAGGCACCGTTTCGGATATTACGGCAAGACGGTAAATCTCGGTAATTTTTACCCCGTGGCGTGCGTGTACGAGAACGGCGAATTCGAATCGAGCCCGTACTACTTCAACGGCGACCCGTTCTATTCGACGGTGGCAAACTACAAAGTGTCGGTTACCGCGCCGAAAAAATACACGGCGGCGATGAGCGGCATAGGCGTTATAACCGATACCGAAAACGACAGAAAGACTTTCGCGTCCGCGCTTGCCGTAAGAGATTTCGCGATAGTTCTGGGCGAGTTCGAGCAGATAAGCGGAACTGCTGACGGCGCGGCGGTTACGTACTATTACTACGACGACGAGAACGCCGAAGCGTCGCTGAATACCTCGATCGACAGCGTGAAAACGTTCAATTCTATGTTCGGCGGCTATCCGTACAAGAGCCTGGCTGTCGTTCAGACGCATTTTCTTAACGGCGGCATGGAATATCCCGCGCTCGTCTATATTTCCGACAGGCAGAAAGGCGAGCTGTACCGCGACACGATAATCCACGAAATAGCGCATCAGTGGTGGTACGCTACCGTGGGCAACGATCAGATATCTCACGCGTGGCTCGACGAAACGCTCGCGGAATACTCGGCAACTCTGTTTTACGAGAAGAACGCGGGCTACAACGTGGACTATTCGGCGCGGATCGCCGACGCGATGAAAACTTACGCGCTGTTCTGCGACAGGTTCGAGAACACGGCGGATAAGTCGATGGACAGACGGCTTCCCGATTTCAACACGCCCATGGAGTACACCGTTATGACCTACGTTAAGGGTCAGATAATGATGGACTCGCTCAGAAAGACGATAGGCGACGACGCGTTTTTCAAGGGACTGAGAAAGTATTACGAAGATAACCGCTTTCGAATAGCGCGCCCCGAAAACCTTATCGGCGCGTTCGAAAAGACGAGCGGCAAAGATCTTATGAGCTTTTTCGATACGTGGTTAGACGGGAACGTTAAAACGTTTGCGAAAACTTAAAATGCCGTTGTGAACTTGTCCACAAAATATCGGAGAAATGCACATATATTGTGGATAACTTTGTGGATAAGTGCATAAGTAAATAAAATATCGGCGGTTTTCGCCATAAAAAAACAGTATATCGGATCGTTTGACAAGTAATTGTGCATAAAAATTCGGGGAATTCAATATGTTCGTTTCGTTGAAAAAAAAGACAATTTTAATGGTTACGGCGGTAATTCTGTGCGCCGTTTCGTTCGTCGTGATAGTTTCTGTGTCGGCTCTCGGAGCGGAGTCGGGCGTTAAAAACGGCAAGATAGTCGTTATCGACGCGGGACACGGCGGCATAGACGGCGGCGTAGTCGGCGTAAGCACGGGGACTAAGGAAAGCGACGTTAATCTCGCGATCGCGCGCAGTCTGAAACACTTTCTGTCGAGCAAAGGCTACGAAGTCGTTATGACGCGTTCGTCCACCGACGGGCTTTACGGAATGGCTACCAAAAACCGCAAATTAAAGGATATGGAAGAGCGGAAGCGGATAATAAACGAAGCGCGTCCCGACCTTGTGGTGTCGATCCATCAGAACTCGTTTCCGCGCAGTAATCAGACGGGCGCGCAGGTGTTTTACGCGCCGAAGTCCGAAGAAGGCAAGCGCATTTCGGATATAATGCAGTCCGTTCTGAACGCGAATTTAAGTTCCGAGCGCGAAGCAAAGCAGGGCGACTACTTTATTTTGCAGTGCAGCGAGTTCCCGTCTATGCTCGTCGAGTGCGGATTTTTGTCTACGGCGGAAGAAGAAAAACTGCTCGTTTCCGCAGCGTATCAGGAAAAAGTCGCGTACAGTATTTTCACGGGTATCCACTCCATTTTCGGCGCAGAAGTAAATAATTAAAGCACTTACTTGCGTTTTGTTTTTAAGTAGTGTATACTTTACTTATGAAGAAGAGCAAGAAAGCGTTTATAATAATTCTGAGCGCGTCGGCTGTTCTTACGGGGACGGCCGTATTTTTTATTTGCCGCGACACCGAATACGTGCCGCTGAAAGCGTTATGGGGAACGCTTATCGCGATGTGGGTGTTCTTCGTCGTTCCCGCGTATGTGTACGCCGTCGTTTCGGTCAAAAAGCATTTGGAAAAAAAGAGCATGGAAGAGAGCGTTCGGAGCGGTCTTTTGTTCGGGTATTTTCTCGGGATATTGGGGGTTTTTCTGCCCGCTTTGCTGTCGCCGTACTTCGGGTTTATGTGGTATAAAAATTATTTTTTCGAAAACGGTACGAACTGAGTATATACAAACGTGTCCCCGACACATTTATATAAACCTGCAAATTATTTCTACGCGAATTTACAAACGTGTCCCCGACACTTGATTTTTTCGCGGTTTTTTGTTATACTGAATAAAAATCGGAAAAGCGAGAGAAAAACATGCGCTACATGACTGCGGGCGAAAGCCACGGCAAGGGAATAACGGCTATTATAGACGGCGTTCCCGCGAATCTTTACGTAGACAAGAACGAAATAAACAGGGAATTGAAGCGGCGCATGCTCGGCTACGGCAGGGGCGGCCGAATGAAAATAGAGTCCGACGAAGTCGAAATAATTTCGGGTATTCGCGGCGGTTTTACGACGGGCGCGCCGATAACGCTGTTCGTCAAAAACCGCGACTATGAAAATTGGAGCGATATAATAGGCGCGGACGCGACTAAGCTCGACAAAAAGGTCGTTACGAAAGTACGCCCGGGACACGCGGATCTGTCCGGGTGCATTAAGTATGCGCAATCCGACGCGCGCAATATACTCGAACGCGCTTCCGCGCGCGAAACCGCGGCGAGAGTGGCGGTCGGCGCGGTCTGCAAAATTTTACTGAAAGAACTCGGGATTTTGATAGGCTCGCACGTTGTCGAGATCTGCGGCGTAAAGAGCGGATATAAATATAATTCCGTCGAAGAACTCATCGAAAAGTCCGACGAGAGCGACGTGCGGTGCCCGGACGCGAAAGCCGCCGAAAAAATGCGCGCGGCGATCGATACGGCGGTCAAAAACGGCGACACGGCGGGCGGCGTAGTGGAAGTGGTAGCCGCGGGTATGCCGGTCGGGATCGGCAGTCATGCGGCGTACGACAGAAAGCTCGACTATATAGTTTCGGGGCATATGATGTCGGTCCAGTCCGTCAAATGCGTCGAGATCGGCTTGGGGCGCGGATACGCCGAGCGTTACGGCTCCGAAGTCCACGACGAAATTTTTATAAAAGACGGCGCGGTCTATCGCGAAACGAATAACGCGGGCGGCATAGAAGGCGGCATTTCGAACGGCGAAGACATAGTGGTCCGCTGTACGCTGAAACCTATCCCGACGCTTATGAAAGGGCTTAGGAGCATAGATCTTTTAACGCGCGAAGCCGTAAAAGCCGAACCCGAAAGGAGCGATTACTGCGCGACTCCCGCGGGCGGAGTGGTGCTCGAAGCGGCGCTTGCGTTCGCGCTCGCGTCGGCTGTAACTGACACGCTCGGCGGCGATCATATGGACGAACTCAAAGAGCGCGTCGAGAAGAAAAGGACGGCTGAAAATGGTACTCGTTAAGGACGATCTGACAAAGGAAATTTCGGCGGCTATCGCGGAAGAAAACACGTTCGTCGTAACGGATAAAAACGTAGAAAAGTTTTATCCGCTGTTGTTCCGCGACTGCAATAAGTTCGTTATAGAGCCGGGCGAAGACAGCAAAAAGCTCGACACCATGGCGGCTATCGCGCGCAAGATGCTCGAATGCGGCGCCGACAGGAAAACGAAGATCATAGCCGTCGGCGGCGGAGTGGTCGGCGATATAGCGGGCTTTACGGCGTCGGTGTTCATGCGCGGCGTGGAGTGGACGAGCGTTCCGACTACGCTCCTGGCGCAGGTGGACAGCGGCGTGGGCGGCAAGACAGCCGTCGATCTGGACGATTACAAAAACATTATAGGCACGTTTTATCAGCCGACCGACGTTCTCGTGTCGCTCAGATTTTTGGAAACGTTGCCCGAGCGCGAGCGGCTTTGCGGCTTGGGCGAGATAATAAAAACGGCTTTTCTCGACACGAAGATATTTTCGATCGTGGAGAGCGGACTCAATAAACTTATTTCGTTCGACCGCGATACGCTTTACGAAACGGTCAAGGAGTGCATAGCGTTCAAGGAAAAAATAGTCGCGGAAGACGAAAAAGAGATCACGGGCAAGCGTAAAATACTTAATCTCGGTCATACGATAGGTCATGCCGTCGAAAAGACGGACAAGCATCGCTTATCCCACGGCGAATACGTTCTGTGGGGGCTTTTGTACGAGAGCTATATAACGAAGAATTTCATATCGTACGAATACTACCTGTATATGACCGCGCTCGTCAAAAAAGTTCTCAAAGGCAGAAAGTTGAAGTTCGACAGCTTAGCTGTCGCAGACGCGGCGGCAAAAGACAAGAAAAACGGCGGCGGCAGGATAAGCATTATCGCGGCGGTGGACAAGGGCGAGCAGAAAGAACTGTTCTTCTCGCGCGACGAGATATTCGAGGGGCTTGAAAGATGCAAAAAAGAATTGAGCCTGTAAGCCGTTTCGACAAGAAAATAACCGTTCCCGCAGACAAGAGCATTTCGCACCGCGCGGTGATGTTCAACTGCGCGGCTGACGGACGCGCGAAAATAGAGAATACTTTGATGAGCGACGACGTTCTGTCCACGATAGACTGCATGCGCGCGCTCGGCGCGGAAATAAGCGTTTCCGGCACGACCGTTACCGTGGAAAAACCCGCCGATTTCCGTTCGGCAAAACTGTATACGGGCAATTCGGGAACGACTACGCGGCTCATTGCGGGACTTTTGGCGGGCAGGCACGGCGAATACGTCATAGACGGCGACGCATCGATAAGAAAAAGACCTATGGGACGCGTGATAACTCCGCTCGGTTCTATGGGCGCGAAAATAACGGCGGACGGGGATAGCGGGCTTTGCCCTTTACGCATAGTCGGCTCGGAACTTAAAGGCATAGACTACGAAATGCCCGTGGCGTCGGCGCAGGTCAAGTCGGCGATACTTTTGGCGGGACTTACCGCGGACGGCGAAACGACGGTGCGCGAGAAAATCAAGTCGCGCGACCATACGGAAAGAATGTTGTTCGGTCTTGGCGCGGACATAAGGGTCGACGGCAACGATATAACGGTTAAAAAGAGCAAACTCCGCTCGCGGGATATGCGCGTTTGCGGCGATATTTCGTCGGCGGCTTTCCCGCTCGTTCTGGCGGCGGCGAAAAGCGGCGCGCGCGTATTTATCGGCGGCGTGGGATTGAACCCGACCCGCACGGGGATAATAAGCGTATTGAAAAGAATAGGCGCGGACTTGGAAATAACGAACCTGCGCGACGAGAGCGGCGAACCCGTAGGCGATATTGCTCTGTCTTACCGCGAAAATCTTTCGCCGATGAACGTAACGCGCGAAGATATCCCGTCGCTCGTGGACGAAATTCCCGCGCTTGCGACGCTCGCCTGCTTTATCCGCGGCGAGAGCGTTATATCGGGCGCGGAAGAACTCAAAGTCAAGGAGAGCAACCGCATAAAAACGATAGCCGAAAATCTTGCGGCAATGGGCGCGGACGTTACCGAAAAGCCAGACGGGCTCGTTATCCGCGGCAAGGGGTACTTGAAGGGCGGCGCGGAAATAAACACGTACGGCGATCACCGCATAGCAATGAGCATGGCGGTCGCGGCGGCGCTGTCGGAGAACGGCGCGGTGATCTGTGATGCTGAATGTGTATCTGTAAGCTATCCCGACTTTTACGATTTGCTCGGCGGCGTATAACGGCACGTATACGGGCTACGTGCGGCACGTCGGCGCGGTTACGTACGTTTTATGTACGCGCCCTTGCCGCCGTCCCGCCTGTTGCCCGTCTTCGCACCGTTCTCCGCCGCCTTGGCTTGATATGTAATACAGGAACCAAACGAGAAATCTCTATGAAAAAATTCGGACTTATAGGCAATAAAATATCGTACTCGCTGTCGCCGCTTATCCACGGCGTTATTTACGACGATTTGGGATTAGACGCGAGCTATGAGCTGTACGATATCCCGCAGGGCGGAGTAAAGGAGAGCATAGAAGAATTGCGCGCGCTCGACGGCTTTAACGCGACACAGCCGCACAAGAGAGCGATAACCGAATTTCTCGAAGAAAACCATTCGCCGATAGGTGCGGTCAACACCGTAAAGGCGATCGGCGGCAAGCTGTACGGCTACAATACCGATATATTCGGTTTCAAGCGCGATCTGGATCGTAATTTCGGCGACCTGAAAGGCAAAACCGCGCTTATCGCGGGCGCGGGCGGCATGGCGGAAGCGGCGGCGTTCGTTCTCATGGATATCGGCGCGGACGTATATATAAAAAACCGCACGGAGCAGAAGGCGGAAGCGCTCTGCGAAAAGTCGGGCGCGAAAATGTTCTTCCGCGGCTTAAAGCCCGATATCGCTGTGAACTGTTCGAGCGCGGAGCTGTTCGGCGGCAAAGTCGAACTCGAAGGCGCGGATCTTACGTCGCTTGAATTCGCGTACGACACTATCTACGGCGAAACGCAATTTCTCGGCATGGCGAAGTCGTTCGGCGCGAAAACGGCGAACGGACTGAATATGCTTATTTATCAGGCGATAAAAGCCGTCGGGATATTCACGGATACCGACTTTTCGGACGGCGAGATCGAACGGCTGAAAAACAAAGTAAAGGAGAAGATCGAAAAATGAAAGTTCTTATTATCAACGGACCGAATCTGAATATGACGGGCAAGCGCGAACCCGATATCTACGGGAGCGAAACGCTCGACGATATCAACGCTCGGATAAAGGAATACGCGGAAAAGAAAAAGTGCGCGGTAGGGTTCTTTCAGAGCAACTGCGAAGGCGCGATAATAGACGCGATCCAGGAGTTCGACGGCGACGGGATAATCTTGAACGCGGGCGCTTATACGCACTATTCCTACGCGATCTCCGACGCGCTGAAAATGAAAAAGTGCAAAAAGATAGAAGTTCATATGTCGAACGTGTTCGCTCGCGAAGAATTCCGTCATAAGTCCGTGCTTTCGCCGGTCGTGGACGGCGTTATCTGCGGCTTCGGAAAGCACAGCTACATTCTCGCGCTCGACGCGATACTGAATAAATGAAAAACGTAGTCCTTATAGGAATGACGGGCAGTTTCAAGTCGTCGGCGGGGCGGATAGTCGCCGAAAAAACGGGACTGTCCTTTTTCGACGCGGACGACGAGTACGTAAAAAAGTACGGCGAGAAAATAGCCGATACTTTTTCTCGCTCGGGCGAGCAGACTTTCAGGCAAAGGGAAACGGAAGTGCTCAAAGAGCTTGCCGCGAAGAAAGATTGCGTGATAGCGTGCGGCGGCGGCGCCGTTCTGCGCGAAGAAAACATGACCGCTTTGAAAGAGAACGGCGTTATCATAAGGCTTCACGCCGATCCGTCCGTCCTTTATAAAAGGATAAGCGGCGATAAGCGTCGCCCCGTAACTTCTGGCAAGAGCGAAACGGAACTTGCCAAGCTTTACGAAAAAAGAAAACCGCTGTACGAAAAGTACGGCGATTTTACGGTGGATAATTCTTCTCTTTCGCCCGAGCAAACGGCGGATAAGATCATTTCGCTTCTTGCAGCTTCTCGACTTCCGCAATGAACCGTTCGCCCGAGAATTCGGAGCTTATTATTTTGCCGCTCAGGTCGAATTTGCTTAGAGCCACTCCGTCGCAGCTTGCGTTGCGCTTGAACTGGTTCGCGAAAAACCGCTTTACGAAAGTGAGTAAATGTTTTACTATCGTTTTGCGCGTAAAGTCGGGGAACGCTTTCTGCGCGAGATATACGACTTTTTCGGCGGAGAAGCCCTTGCCGATGAGATTGTACAGATAGAAGTCGTGCAGTTCGTACGGTCCTATCGTGTCTTCGGTAACCTGACCCGGGATAAGTTCGGGCGATACGGGCGTTGCAAGCACGTCGTTTATTATCTCCGCGGCTTTTTCGTTCGACGAAGTCAAGCAGAAATTGCGCATAACGGCGCGGATAAGCGTTTTCGTCGCCGAGCTGTTCGGGTTGAACTGCGCGAGCTGATCGCCGCCGTAGGTGGACCAACCGAGTGCTATCTCCGACAGGTCGCCCGTGCCGAGCAAAAGCGCGTTGTGCGCGTTCGAAAGGTCGAGAAGTATCTGCGCGCGCTCGCGTGCCTGTGCGTTCTCGTAAACTATATCTTTTTTGCCGCCGTGTCCGATCGCTTTCAAGTGATCCGTTACGGCGTCCGCGATCGGAATATCTATGTTCGTAACGCCGAATGCCGAAATAAGGTCTTGGGCGTTGTTTTTCGTTCTGCTCGACGAGCCGAAACCGCTCATCGTTACGGCGATTATGTTTTTCTTATTCAGGTCCTTCCGCGCGAACATTTTCTCGCACGCGACGAGCACCATGGTCGAATCGAGTCCGCCGCTCAGACCGAATATAACGCTCTTTACGCCCGCCGCCGTCATGCGCGAGTAAACGGCGTTGCCCATAATGTCGAGTATGCGCGCGAACTCGCCGTTTTCGGGAACGAACGGCAGGGGATCTATGCGGCGCGTAACGTCCGTATTTCTCAGTTTCAGCGGGATATCCGCAACGGGGGATAAGTATTTTTCGCCGCGACCCGCGAACGCGCGGGCTTTTTTTATCGCGTCGGCGTCGATCTCGGCGTAGGAAATTTCTTCGCTTTCATACGTTGCGACGAGCGTTTCGCCGTTGTCGGATACCGTTTTTTCGCCGCAGTCCGATACGTACGCGTAGCCGCAGATAAGGCGTTCGGACAGATCTTTGACAGCGTCGGCTCTGCGTAAAAGCGAGCGGATGAGCGGTGCGCCGTCGGATAAGTTTATAATTATTTCCGCGCCTGCGGCAACGAGCGTTTCGGACGCGGGATATAGAGCCGAAAAATCTTCGCCGAAACATACGCCTATTTTAAGATTTAGCTCGGGCAGAGCGAACAGACCGAGCGCGGATAACGGAACGCTCTCAGCGCCTATTTTTATCCGATCGGGCAGGTCGTTATCCTGCGCGTTCGCGCAAACGCCGCAGACCTTTCCGCCGTGGATAAGCGCGGCGGCGGACACCGTTTTTCCCGACGCTCTCAGCGGAAAGCCGATTATTACGAGACTTTTATGCGTTTTCGACTGAGCGGCTATTTCGGCTACCGCGTTTTCGGCGGCGGAAAGCAACGTATCGTAGCTCGCCATGCTTCCCGCGCTTCCGCCCGTTACGGCGTTTTCGGGAAATACCGTTATTTCGGCTTTTTCCGCGGCGGCGGAGACGACTTCCTTTATCTTTTGCGTGTTGAACGCGACCGCGCCTTTTTTGAGTTCGGGCGAGCAAACAGCCGTTTTTATAAAACCGTACTTCATATAAAATGCACCTTGGTAATAAAAGTAAGTATATTATAT
>DBEXQE010000245.1:0-4987 GCA_048167245.1 Christensenellales bacterium
CAGTCCGCCTATCGTAACGTTGTTCATGATAGCGTCCTGAAAAACGATAAACAAAGCGAGTATCGGCAGTATCGACAGCAAAAGTCCCGTGAAATACAGCGGATAATCGACCGCGCGCGTCATGTCGCTCTCGTACAGATACAGCCCGGTCGCGAGCGTCGGATAGCTCGGCAAGTACAAAAGCGGCGTGTTGTAGTCGTTCCAACGGCTTATCGTCGCAACTATCGCCATAGACAGTATAGACCCCTTTGCCATGGGGAGCATTATCCTGAAAAACACGTCGTAGTCGTTCGCGCCGTCGATGAACGCCGCCTCCGCATAGTCCCACGGCAGACTCGAAAAGAACGCGTACAGCACGAGAAACGCCATGCCGCCGTAGCCGCCCATGGCTTTTACGAGAAGCAACGGGCTGTCGTAGATCCCGAGATCCTGCGCCTGCTTATATGCCGCCGCGCCCGCGCCGAATATCGGAAAGACCATCATGAAAATGATAACGGCATACATCAATTTCCGCGCGCCGAATTTGTATTTCGACAAACAGTATGCGACGACCGAAGTCGAGAACATTTGCAGAAAAACTCCGCCGAGCGTCCACCAGATACTGTTCACGACCATTATAAAGAAGTTGCTGTCCTTTACTTTAAGCACCTCGAACACGCGCGCGTAATTGTTCCACTGCGGCTTTGCGGCAAAAGAGAGCGAACTCGACGTAAAATATTCCAAGCTCGTTTTAAGCGACGTTTGAAACAGCCAAAAGAACGGATATACGAGCGTTACGCTGTACAAAAACAAAATGCAGAACATAACGCAAAACATGACCTTTTGCCCGCCCGAACGCCTGTTGATCATATCGAGCCTATGTTTTCTTTTACGGATCGAACCGTTCGTGTTTTCCATATCAGTATTCCTCCGTACCTTGGATCTTGGAAAGTATCCATCTGCTTGCAAGCACGAGCGGAACTCCTATAAGCGTGAATACGCAGCCTATCGCCGCCGCTCTGTTCACTTGTCCGTAGAAATAAATTTGTTGGAACATAGAGAACGGCACGGTCATAGTGTCGTACTCGCCCTGCGTGAACAACAGCACGGGTCCGCCCGCGTTGAATATCCCCGCGACGCCTAAAAGCATAGTGGTAGAGAGTATCGGCCATATGAGCGGAACTATTATGCGCGTTACTTCCTTGAACGGCTTTACTCCGTCCAACAACGCGTACTCTATAACGTCTTTCGGTATGCGCTCCATGGCTCCCGTAAAAAGTATCAGATTTATACCGAAGCCCGACCACAGATTGTAGATAAGTATCGTCCCCATCGCATAACGCGAATCGTACAGAAATTTCGGGATAGGACTGCCGCCGAACGCGCGCACGATCATGTCGAGCGGTCCCTCGGAGCGGATAAACGACTTGAACACCGTCGTCATAACTACCGCGCTCAATATCGACGGCAGATACAGAATAACTCTGTATATCTTGTAACCGCGTATCTTCTTGTAGAAAAAGTACGATATGATAAGCGCTATCGGCGTTTCGACCAACAGGTTAAAGCCCCATGCAAGCACGCTGTTGCGGATCGCCAGTCCCATATCCACGGCGGGTCTGTCGGACGTCAGATTAGTGAAAAACCACTTGAAGTTCGCTAAGCCGACGGAATTGCCTTTCGTGTTTTGAAACGCGAGTATAAACGAATCCACGTTCACGTACAGCCAAAATACGAAAAAGTGAATAACGGGTATCGCAAGCATAGTCAGCAAAAACATATTTTTCCGGAATTGCCGCTTGTGCAGAACGGATACTTTGTTCGCCATTTTACTGTTCTCCTTTACTCTCCGACTTTAAGCGCCGTAACGTCGTCGAAAACAAACGTTTCTCTTTTGTCGGGTCTGTATGTTTTTACGGTGAAATTTTCTATGTTCAATCCGTCTATATGACGAAAGTACGCTCCCTTTGCGGGAAGAACTCTGCCGTATGCGTACGCTTCGGGGTACTCGTCTGCCGTTTCGGGAACGGAGAGCGAATATTCTTCGACTCCGCCTTCGAGTTCGAAATATATATCTTTAAGCGTTATATCTCTGAGCGGATGACCTTTCAGTCCGCAAACGTTCGAAGTTACCTGCCACCCGTCCGTCTGCTTTTCCGCGCACGCCGCTTCGACGACTTTCGGGTCGTGAATATCGTTCTTTAACAGATAATTCGTGTAATTGTTCGCAATTATTTCGAACGGCTCGTACGGTCCGCGCGCGTCGACGCTCTCTATGACGATATTTTTTATCTCTCCCACGCTCGTGCCTTTCGGTCCGCGAAGTCTATTTCCGAGATGCACGAAAATCGGCGTGCCCACGTTTCTCATCTTTATGTTTTTTACGCAAACGCCGTCTGTTTTGCCGCCGTCTACGCTCTCTATCGCAATTCCCGCAAGCCGCGTTTCGTATATCTCGCTGTCGGAAAACGAAACGTTCTTAAATCCGCCGTTGCTCTCCGTGCCGAGCTTGAACGCGTTGCACCTGCTCTTTATCCTGCACCGCTCGACTTTCACGTTCTCGCAATAATCGAGCCGATTCAGCGTGTACGACGATTTGAGAACTATCGCGTCGTCGCCGCACTCCAGATCGCAGTCGTGAATATAAACGTTTTTGGAATTGTCGGGGCTTATGCCGTCTATATACGTGCGAAATTTCAATCCCTTGGCTTCCACGCCGTCGCAACCCGCGAAATACAGCGCGAGATCCGTTGCGTTAAGCACCGTGAATCCGTCGAACAAAAGGTTTTTGCAATTCTTGAACGCAAACGCTTTTGCTCCGCGCGACGAAATTTTGCGCTTATACTCTCCGTCCCAAACGGACTGCATATCTACCGTCCCTTTCCCCCGCACGGTAACGTTTTCAAG
The DNA here is from genome assembly GCA_048167245.1 of Christensenellales bacterium. Classification (GTDB taxonomy): domain Bacteria; phylum Bacillota; class Clostridia; order Christensenellales; family Pumilibacteraceae; genus RACS-047. The sequence goes on from DBEXQE010000245.1 coordinate 2,887, forward strand.
ATTTTCGCCGCAGAACAGCGAACAGTGAAAGAAGCTGTGCGACGCATCCTGATACAGCGGATGATCTACTTTCTCGTCGGGGCAATAATCGTCGAAATTTCCGCTTCCGTATATTTCGGCTCCGTTCTCGAAAGTGAGCGTTATATTACTGCGCAAGAACACCGTCGAAAACTTGTACCGTCCTTTCGAAAAAATCATCTCGCCGCCGACGCTCCCGAAACCGTCTATAATGCCTTGCAGCTTTTCGGCATTGGCTTTGGGCGCTCTCACAAAGTCTTTCCCGTTTAATTTGCAAACCGTTTTTTCCATTTTTATCTTCCGCTTTTATACTCTGTTTACCGTCGCAAGTATCGTATAGTTTCCGACGTCCGCCATTTTGCGACACAAAAGATCGTCGCTTTCGTCGTAGACGAGTTTTTCTTCCAACTCGTCTATTTTCACGCAATCGCCGCGCAAGTACTCGTCGAGCCTTTTTCCGCAACTTACGACCCGACGGATAAGCCCGCCGAGCCTTAGCTCTATTATATCGAACCCGTGCGGTTTGTTCTCCTTTCTCCACTCTTTACCGTACGCGTCGGCAAATTCTTCGAGCATGGGGACGAGCCGTTTATAATCGGGCAATAAACCTTTTAATTTCTCGGTGTCCCCGCTCTGATAATAAAGCCGCGTCAGATAGCCCAGATCGTATTTTACCGACAGTATTTCGCACAGTCTGCGGTAGAGATCGAACAGCCCCGAATAATTTTTCGAGCGGGACGAAATTTCGGCGAATTTTTCCGCCATGCGCGCGTATTCTTTTTTCTCTCTGCCGTCGCCGAACACCATACTGTCGTATCTGCCCGAGAAACAGTCCGAATAAAGCATGGTCTTAGCGGCGTTGTCGTACGGCGTTCTTTTGGCAAAATCGTCGGGCATTTTCATATCGAGCGCCGTAAAATCGTCCCATTTCTCGCCCGTAACTTCTTCGAACCTGCGCTTTGCGACGTTCTCGGTTTCGCCGCGGTACGCGCACGCCGCATACGTTAGCGACGGCAGGACCGCGCTCGTAAGGCACTCGTTGCCGTAGTCGCCCCATACGGTGATCATGACGTCGTTCACGTTTTGCTCTCTGCAAGCCGCAAGCGAAGCGGACAGACTTTTCATGAATTTTTCGTTGGCGGAGTGGAACGTGCGTCCCGTTTTCACGCAACCCGCAAACCATATGTTTCGGTCGAAAACCTTATGTTCCCGCAAAATTTCGCCGTAATGCCGTTTTTCGGTCGGCTCGTAGTCCCAATAGATCAGCTCCGTATTTTCGGGAACGGTGCGCGCCGCATCCGAAACGCCGCTTTTGTAACCGTTAAAAAACAGATCGGACCACATCATCGGCGTAAAACCGTACTTCCCCGCGATCGCGCAAACTCTTTCGAGATGTTTCGAAAGGATCTCGGCGCGCGGCTTATATCCGTGTTTATCGAGATATTTGCCGAGCCCCAGCATATGCGCTTCGTCCATTCCTATATTTATTCTGCGCGAAGTAAAGCACTCGGCGCACGTAGCGAACATTTTATCTATGAGTTCATAGGTCTCTTCGTCGTCCGCAAGCAAAATATTGTATATGTCTTGTATCGGCTGAAACCGTTTCCACGAAAACAGTTGATCGAGATGCCCGAGCGTCTGTATGCAAGGAATAAGCTCTATACCGCGGCTCTTTGCGAACGCGTCCGCCGTTTTGAGTTCTTCGGCGGTATACCGTCCGCGCATGTATCCGAACAGCGGTTCGCCGTCTATTTCGTACGTGTCTTCCGTATAAAGCTGAAGCGCGTTATATCCGACCGCCGACAAAAATTTTATGAATTTTTTAAGCGCGTCTATATGCATGACCGCGTTTCGCGAACAGTCGAGCATTGCGCACAAACAACCGTCTTTCATATTTCCCGCCCCCTTTACAGATCTTTCTCATTCAGACCGTATTCTAACGAATAGTAGCCGTCTTTCTCAAATCGCGGTATCCACTCGGCAAGGCGGACGGGATCGTCGTTTCCTTGAATGTCGTCGTAGACTTTTCCGTCCGTTACGTTGCCGTTTTCGTCTTTTACCGTTATTTCGAGTTTGTATTTCT
>DBEXQE010000246.1:0-5191 GCA_048167245.1 Christensenellales bacterium
GTTTTTGAGTTTTCGCCGATATTCTGCAATAAGATAAGATTGGTTTTCGACAACGATATTTCACGAGAGTGTTACGACGATAAACATTACAGAAATTACCCTGCCAAATGCTCTCGTGCTTTAAGCGATAAGAATATTTTCATTCCGCCGAATCTCGTAAAGGAGTACGAATATTCCGTTAAAAAGGACGGGGAATGGACGGCTCCCGTAAAAGTCGGAAATCATTTGCGGCTAAACTATATATATATAGACGACAGAATAGAGGGAATTTCATTCAGAGGCATTTCCACATACGGATGCGAAAACATTTTACTGTATTCGATAGACGTAAAAGAGGGCAACGGGAAGTGAAAATCGTAACATTCGGATTTGACGATCAGAGAACGGAAGACATAAGGCTTGTCGGGTTATTTGATAAGTTCGGCTTCGAAGCGACTTTTAATCTCAATTCGGAGTTATTTCGATGCACGGACGAATTCGGTTGCGAGCGAAACGTCCGTAAATTGACGTCGGAACAGGCAAAGTCTTTGTACGAGCATCACGAAGTAGCCGCGCATACTCTGACGCACCCCAATCTTACTCGGATCGATGACGAAAACGAGATAATAAGACAAGTCGAAACCGACAGACAAAATCTTGAAGTTCTGTTCGGTCGCAAAGTTAACGGATTTGCTTATCCGGGCGGCGGAGTAAATTGCGACCGTCGCGTTGTCGAGATCTTAAGCCGCAATACCGGCGTAAGGTATGCAAGAACTAACATAAGCACGCATAAATTCGATTATCCGAAAAATTTGTTTGCAATAGACCCGACTTGTCATATTTTCGATAAAGAAATATTTTCGTTGTTTGACGAATTTACGAATAGTTGTCCCGAAGGGTTATTTTTCGTTTGGGGGCATAGCTTTGAAGCCGATACGGAAGAAAAATGGGCGCATATAGATGAGTTGTTGCGTCGCGTTAAGTCTGCCGACGGAGTTTGCGTTATGCCTCATCGCGAAGTTTTTCTTAAAAACGTCTGAGGAGAACGATATGAGACTGGATATTGAAAAGCAATCGGTTTTGGATAAAGATATCTTGCGCGAATTTTGTGCGGAGTTCGGTATCGAAACGAGCGGCGGCACAGAACTTTTGCTCTATAAATCGGACTGTTTGCGCGTAAAATCCGACGGACGGAGTCTAAGCGTAGGGTACTACGAAAAAGCGGAAATATTTCGTGGTTTACTGCACGCGAAAAGGCTTTGCGGGAAGCCGTTTGACATAAAAGAAAAACGCAAATTCGAAGTCTTGGGTATAATGATCGACTGTTCGAGAAATGCTGTTCTCAGTCCTCGTCAGGTTGAAAAAGCGTTGAGATATTGTGCGGCCATGGGATATAACGAATTGCAATTATATACGGAAGATACTTACGAAATTTCGAGCGAGCCGCTGTTCGGATACATGCGCGGTCGCTATATCGAAGATGAACTTAAACGAATGGATAACTATGCCGCCGCGCTCGGGATAGAACTCGTACCTTGCGTTCAGACTTTGGCGCATAATACGAATATAAGACGTTGGGCAAGGTTTGACCGCATAATCGACGAACACGACATTTTGCTCGCAGGAGAGGAGGAAACGTATGAGTTCATAGACAAAATTTTCGCATCGGCGGCGGCTTGTTTTACATCGCGCAAAATAAATATCGGTATGGACGAAGCGCATTTGCTTGGTTGCGGGAAATATTTCAAGAAGCACGGATATCGCGATAAATTCGAGATTATGTCGGAGCACTTGAAAAAAGTTTTGTCTATTGCCGAAAAATACGGATTTAAGTCCATGATGTGGAGCGATATGTTTTTCAGAATAGCGTCGGGCGGCGACGGATATTATTCCGAAAGCGAAATAAATCATGATATGATTTGCAAGGTTCCGAAAGACGTCGAGCTTGTATATTGGGACTATGTGCACGACAAAAAAGAAGAATACGACATTATGATCCGAAAGCATAAACGGTTTCCCAATCGTTTGAGATTTGCCGGCGGCGTATGGACTTGGATGGGATTTTCGCCGCACTTGTCGCTTTCGATCGAACGGACAAAGGCGGCCATGGAATCAACTTTTGCAAACGGCGTGAACGAATTCACTATGACTTTGTGGGGGCTCGACGAACTATCTGGCATGAGTGCGCTTCCCGCATTGTTTTTCGCCGCGGAAACCGCATACGGACGTTCGGAGAAAGACGACGAATATAAATCCGCGTTTTATAATTTGACGGATATGAATTACGACGATTTTATGAAACTCGAACTTCCGAATGTTTTGGACGGAAATCCGACAAACCCGATCGCGCCGACGCCGTCCAAATATCTTTTGTATAACGATTGCTTTATGGGTTTGTTCGATTCGACGGTTGCCGAAAATACGTCGAAAGTTTATGCGTCGCATGCGAACGAATTGCAAAAATTTGCGAATAATAGTAAGTGGGGCTGTATATTCGGATCCGAAGCCGCGCTTTGCCGTGCGCTTGCGTTAAAGGCGGATTTGGGCATAAGAACGCGTAAATATTATACTGCCGGGAATAAAGACGCGTTGAAAGAACTTGCCGCGAAAGATTATTCCGACGTCGTAAGACGCATAGAAAAGTTCGACGAAAAGTTCGGCAAAAGGTGGCTCGAAGAATGTAAGCCGCAAGGACTGGAAGTTTATCAGACGCGCAACGGCGGACTTATACACAGAATTAAGCGTTGTCGCGAACGTTTGCTCGAATACTGCGACGGTAAGATATGCGGGATTCCGGAACTCGATGAAAAGACGCTTGATTTTAATACGGGTAAAGAAGAATTTGCGAAAAAACCCGTTCAATATAATTTTTGGTTGTTTAACCCGACTGCAAGCAGATTGTAAACGAAGGATGAATTGAAATGCCGAATCGAAAAGTCGAAGTAAGAGAATATAACGGATCGCCTACGATAATGTTGAACGGTAAGCCCGTGCCTCCTATGATGATAAACGTATGGACGAGTGCGGACAAACACAAAGACGTTTACGTTAATCGCAAGTATTTCGAAGCGCTCGGGAAGAGCGGGATAAAAGGATATTTTCTGTCTTGCAATATCGAATGGGCGAGAAAAGGCACGTACGATCTTTTTGTAAAGCAAGCCAATGCCGTGCTCGAAGCCGTTCCCGACGCTTATATATTTTTGCGAATAGGCATGTATCCGTCGAACGAGTGGGTCGAAAACAACCCGGGCGAGTGTTTTACTTTGAATACGGGAGAAAAGCCTTCCGTAAAGAATCTGACCGAAAATTTTTGCGGCGATTACGCTCATCAATATTGTTTGTCTTCGTCTGAGTGGAGAGAAGAAGCCGTAATATATTTGAACGAATTTTTGGACAAAATGGAGCGCGAGCCTTTTGCCGAAAGAATCATAGGCGTGTTTTTCGCGGCGGGGCATACGTCCGAGTGGTATCATAACATATTCGCCGATAAAGAAGACCGATACGGAGAGTTCAGCGACGCGTTTAAGCGCGCTTTTACCAAATACCTGAAAGAAAAGTACGTAACGGAAGAAAACTTGCGAAAAGCGTATAAAGACGATAACGCTTGTTTTGACGATCCCGAGATCTGCACCGGCGCAGAACGATATTTCGCAAAGAATATAGATCGCGAAATCGTAGGCGACGCGCGGGAAATCGATAACTACGGGTATGAAAAGTATATGCGCGACGCGAATATAGGACATTTTCTTAACGTTGACGATTACGCTTACGTAAGAGATTTTTTCGAAGCGTTCGATACGGCGATTGCCGAAAGTCAGATATACTTTGCAAAATGCGTAAAGGAAAGATACGACGGAAACATGCTGACGGGAGCGTTTTTCGGAAGTTACGGTTGGACCGATTTCTTTGACGGCGGCACGGCGATGGGCGTTCTGAAAATTTTGGATAGTGGTTATATGGATTTTTTGGCGGCGCCCGGCGATTACCGCAACCGTCAACCGGGCGGATTTACAGGGCAACGCGAGCCGGCGGATTCGTTTCGCATAAGAAACAAGATTTTCTTTATCGAGGAAGATACTCGGACGCATCTCGAAAAACCGTTTTATAAAAAACTTTTCGATTGTTACGATATAAATGACAGTCTGAACGTATTAAAGCGCGATTTCGGGAGAAATCTCAGCGAAGATCTTTACGCTTGGTGGCTCGATCAACATAGCATGGATGAATTCGGACCCGGCAACGGGCGATACGAACACGAAAAGATTTACGAATTGTTCGCACGTCAGCAAGAGATTGCATCGGCGGCGTACGAAATGAATCGGAATAAAGGCAATGAAATAGCTTTTATTTACGATGAAGAGAGTACGAAAATCGTATCGAACGAGTCTACGAAAACGCTTGTACCGTATTTCAGAGATTACGAAATAGCCAAAATCGGAGCGGGAGCGGATCAGTATTATCACAATGATATGGCAAACCCGAAGATGCCCGATTATAAGTTGTATGTTTTTTTCAATACGTTACAACTCGATAATGCCGAACGCCGCGCGATAATCGAAAAGTTATCCGAAAACAACGCTACGGCGATTTGGATGTATGCGTCGGGCGTTGTAAATACCGATGCTCCCAAGAAGTTCGATCCTAAGCACGTAAGCGAACTTACGGGGTTCGATATAGAGATGAAAGAGGGTATTTTTAACCCGAAATACAAGTTTGTCGCAAAAAACCGATACACGAAAGATATGGACACGGATATGATTTACGGGTATGAGAACGCGCCCTATAAAAACAACATAGCGCTCGGTTCCGCTCAGCCGCTTCATTATAATTTTCCGCTTTTCGTTCCTTACGGCAAATACGTGAAAATTTTAGCTCGGTATGCAGACGGCGGAGATGCGGCGATTGCCGTTAAAAATACGGATTCGTTCGTATCTGTATTTCACGGTTCGAAGATCATAAGCGCCGAATTCGTACGAAACGTTGCGCGTATTGCGGGATGTCATATATATTCTTCGTCAGGCGACGTTGTTTATGCCTGCGATAACTTCGTTACGATTCACGCGAACAAATCCGGAGTAAAGAAGATAACGGCAAAAAAAGAAGTTGACTTTTTCGAGGTATACGAGAAGAAATTTTACGGCAAAAATGTGTCGGAAATCAGATTTTCGATGCGGTTCGGAGAAACGAAAACATTTTGCCTGAAAGGAGAAAT
>DBEXQE010000247.1:0-1918 GCA_048167245.1 Christensenellales bacterium
GGAGATATGGCGTATGTCCGAAATATTGAATAAATTGGAAAAGAAATTATCACGCTCGCAAAACGGCGAAATAATTTCAAATATTACGCTCGGTATTTGGGTGATCGTAGGATGCGTTTGTTTCCTTACGGACGTTATAAAAATACACGCCGTTATGATAGTTTTTGCAATTACGGTATTTATTATTATCGCTGTCGACGGATATTTCCTGTTCGCGAGTTTTTATTACAGGAGAAAAATCAAACGACAAAAGCAAAAAGAAGGTTTTGTTGGTGCGGACGAGAGGACTTGAACCTCCACATCGAAGATACCGGATCCTAAGTCCGGCGCGTCTGCCAATTCCGCCACGTCCGCAAAAACGAGCTCTGAAAAAGAGCAATATAAACATACCATAACGCGCCCTAAATGTCAATCGAAACGGTTGACATTTGCAGTCAAAAAGCGCATAATACGATAGGAGATTTTTCGATGAATAAAGATTTGACTGTCGGAAAGCCGCTCGGCGTGTTATGGAAATTCTGTTTACCGCTGTTCGGCAGTATAATATTCCAACAGCTTTACAATATAGCCGACAGTTTCGTTGCGGGAAAGTTCATAGGCGACGACGCGTTGGCTGCTGTGGGAAACAGCTACGAAATAACCCTGATATTCATTGCGTTCGCGTTCGGTTGCAATATAGGTTGCTCGGTCATAGTTTCGAAGTTTTTCGGCGCGAAGAAATACGATTCGATGAAAACTTCGGTCTATACGACCTGGATATCCGTCGGCGCGCTTTGCGGCATTTTGATGCTCGCGGGGCTGTTGTCGAGCGGGGCTTTGCTTAAACTCATAAACACTCCGCAAGACGTTTTCGCCGACTCGAAACTGTATCTCGATATTTACATATGGGGCTTGCCGTTCGTATTTTTCTATAACATATCGACGGGGATCTTTTCGGCAATGGGCGACAGCCGTACGCCGTTTTTCTTTCTCGCGGCGTCGTCGCTTGCGAACATAGGAGTTGACATTTTATTCGTCGCGACGTTTGATATGGGCGTTGCGGGCGTCGCTTGGGCAACGTTCTTGTGTCAGGGCATAAGTTGCGTACTGGCTGTCGTGTTCGTGTTCCTGCGCCTTAGAAAGATCAAGCTCGAAAAAAGAGCGAAAGTCTTTTCCCGGAAAATACTCGGAGATATTTCGATCATAGCGATACCGAGTATTTTACAGCAGAGTTTCGTATCGGTCGGCAATATCATAATACAAAGCGCGATAAACTCGTTCGGTAAATCCGTTATGGCGGGATATTCGGCGGCTATAAAACTCAATAATCTCGTTATAACTTCTTTTACGACGCTCGGAAACGGAATATCGAACTACACGAGTCAGAATCTCGGCGCGAACAAGCCCGAACGCATACGCTCGGGATTTTTCTCGGGGCTTGCTCTCGTGTGGATACTCTGCGTGCCGTTCGTATTACTTTATTTGTTATGCGGAAAACCGCTTATAATGCTGTTTATGCAGGACGGCGGAAGCGACGCGGTTGGGTACGGCTTGGAACTTCTGAGAATAATTTCGCCGTTTTATTTCGTCATTTCGGCAAAGCTCGTGGCGGACGGAATTTTGCGCGGCGCGGGCAAGATGACGCGATTTATGATAAGCACGTTTATAGATCTTGCGTTGCGCGTCGGGCTTGCTCTGATCCTTTCGAAGTCGCTCGGAACGCTCGGCATATGGTGGGCTTGGCCCATCGGGTGGAGCGTCGCCGCCGCGCTGTCGACCGTCTTCTATCTGACTTTGAAATTCAAAAAAGCGCCGCCGCCCGAGAATTGCGCTTAAATCTTGACTAAGTCGCGCGGATTTGTTATAATAACCGTATGTACGAGCAGGGAACTTTATTTGAAGTAAAGGCGGATCAACCGCTTGCGGCAAGGCTGAGACC
>DBEXQE010000248.1:0-2481 GCA_048167245.1 Christensenellales bacterium
ACGGGACTGACGCCGCTCGAATACAGAAAAACGTACACCGTGCGCTACAACAACTAAGCGCGTAATTCAAGGTAATAATCTGCGACCATTGTAGGCGACAATGTTCTGCTTAACGCATATTCCACCACCGTATCGCCTTTCGACGCGCACAATATAAGGGCTATGCTTAAAAACATAATCTACATAGGCTTTCACCCGCGAAAGCGACCTCTTGATTCGATACTGTTTTATTTTACGTCGTCCGCATAGATTTTCTCTATAATTTCCTGTACGTGGACGGCTTCGTCGGCATATTTGTAATCTGTCTTTCCGGATTCGACTGTTTTTATAAAGTCTTTTATTTGTTTGAGATACAGATCTCCGCCCTTGCCGCGGTATTTGCGCGGCAGCCCGACGGTCCTCGACTGCTTGGCGTCGTAGTCTCCCTGCGGCGCGTACAAATACGACATTTCTCCCGCTTCTTCCTGACCGAGAGTGCCTTTCAGTATTATATATCCGTCCGTGCCGTACAGTTCCAACTTCGATTCGCTCGCCGCGTCGGGGATATTAAAGTTTACGTCTATATGCCCTTTTATGCCGCTTTGCGTGCGGAAAATAAACACTGCGCTATCCTCGACTTCGTAAGAAAACGTACTCGTGTCGTAAAAACTTTTAACTTCCGAAATATTTTCGCCGAGCATAAATTCAATAAGCTCGATTGCATGCACGCCGAGATCCATTGCCGCGCCTCCGCCGCCGAGCGCTTTATTCTGCCGCCACGCGCCCGCAATATCGGGATACCAACATGAAAACTGAGCGCGAACGTCTACGATTCCGCCTATATCGCCGTCAGCTATCATTTTCTTGGCTTTTCCGTGGAGATTATGATATTTCATCATATAGCCGACGGTCAACTGCTTATTTTTCTTCTTAAACGCGGCAACGAGTTTATCTCCCGCTTCGTAAGAAACGGTTATGGGTTTTTCCATAAACACGTGTCTGCCACGGCTCAGCGCGAAATACGCCTGTTCTTCGTGACAGTTCACGGGAGTGCCTATATATACCGCGTCGCTATAACATTCGTCGAGCATTGTTTTTTCGTCGGTATACGATTTTACGCCGTACTTCTTCCCTATCGCTTCAGCCGCGGCGGGAACTTTATCCATAACGGCGACTATCTCGCTCTCCGGGTCTTTCAGTATTGCCGGAATAGTCCTTCTGTCCGCTATGCCTCCGGCGCCTATTATACACCATTTCATATATTTTCTCCGAATCCGTTTTTATTCTATTTCGACAGCAGAAAACTCAAATCGAATTTGTCTTCCGTTTTTACGATCTCTCCGGAGGGAATCATAAGTTGTTCTCCGAAATAATTCAAATAAATGTCCGTCGCCGTAGGATTTTTGATAACGGTATAAGAAACGGAGTATTCCAAACTCTCGAATGCTTTTACATAATTATAAACTTCACCGTTCGTTGCATACCAAACGTCATCGCGTTTTCCCGTTTTTTTGCAAAAATTCACGAGTACATCCCAATTGTCTTTATCGCCGAATTCGTATGCGTGTCCCCACAAATAAAACAGTTTGGGACGCTTGTGCTTATAGTTGTCTTCATCGTCATAATCTTTCAAAAATTCGTCCGTAAGCTCATTAAGTTTCGGATCGTTATGATGGCATGTCGGCGACAGTTTCAGCCAATCGGTCGGAATATCGAAATTTCCCGAAGAAACGGTCGTCCGTGCGTAATTTATACCGCATGACTTCAAAATCTCCGCCGTCTTTTCGTTAAAAGAACCGTTGGCGTATGCCATACCTTTTACTATCCTGCCGAAAATTCTCTCCAAGGCGATCCTGTCGCACAGCACGTCTTTCGCAATAAACGCACGGTCGCATTCGGCGAGAGACATATGGTTCTCTCCGTGAACGGCTACTTCGTGTTTCGAATCGCGGAAACACTCAGCCGTTTCGCTTTCGGTCATCATTCTCCCGCACGAATCGGCGGCAAAACGCCCCGAGTTGAGATTGAACGTACACTTTAACCCGTACTCGTCGATGATCTTCAACAGGGTTTTGTTATGTACGCAGTTGTCGTCATAGCTTAGTGTAACGGCTTTATACCTGAAATCCGGAAACCGCATAAATATGTATTTCATAATATTATTCTACCATACGATATGCAATAAATCAACAAATCAGACAATCGGCGTAACTGTTTATCCGACAATGTTGACGGGCTTGCCGTTCAAATACGCTTTGACGTTTTCGATCGCCATTTTTATGAGTCTTTTTCTCGTATCCAACGCCGCCCAGCTTATATGCGGAGTAATAAAGCAATTCGGAGCGGCCAAAAGCGGATTGTCTTTTCGAATGGGTTCTACCGATACGGCGTCGATTCCCGCGCCGTAAATTTTCCCGCTTTTAAGCCCGTTAGCCAAATCCTGTTCGTCAACAAGTCCGCCGCGGCTGTTGTTTATTATTATTACGCCGTCCTTCATTTTTG
>DBEXQE010000249.1:0-1952 GCA_048167245.1 Christensenellales bacterium
AAAACGGAGGTTTACAAAGATGGAAAAAACCGCAACTCAGCTCAGGAATGAGCGATACGGTAAATACGTAGACGCGGTTTCGCCCCAAACTTCTGCGGTAAAATCTTTACTGCACAGCTTTGTATTGGGCGGAATTACGTGCGTTATCGCGCAGATAGTCAACGATCTGTTCGCGCTTGCCATGCCTATGGCGGGAAAAGAAACGATAGCCACGATAACATTGATGACAATGGTTACCGTAGCTATTTTTCTTACCGGTCTGGGCGTTTTCGATAAACTCGCAAGGTTCGGCGGCGCGGGCTTGTTTTTGCCTATCACGGGCTTTGCGAACGCGATTTCAAGCGCGTCTATGGAATTCAAGGCGGAAGGACTTATTTTCGGAACGAGTACGAAAATGTTTTCGGTAGTCGGTCCCGTCGTCGTTAACGGCGTCGTTTGGTCTACGCTCGCAGGCATTATCCACTTGATCATTTTCGGGAGGATAATGTAATGACGATCCACAAGGGCGATAATTGCGGTTTTACGCAGGCGAGCGCGCCTATCTTAAACGGCAAACGAAGCATCGGCGTTAAAAAACAGACGATATTTTTTCAAAATCCGCCCAAAATCATCGCGGGGGCGTCGGTCGTAACCGACAGGGAATCGAAAGGACCTATCGGCAAATATTTCGATATCGTCGAACACGACCCTAAAATGGGCAAAAAATGTTTCGAGTCCGCCGAAATAACCATGATGGATAAAGCCGTCAGAAAAGCGGTCGAAAAATCGGGCAAGCAACTCGGGGATATAGATGCGTTTCTGGCGGGCGATCTGTTGAATCAGATAACAACGTCGGCTTACGTCGCGCGCGGGCTCGAAATACCGTTTATAGGGCTTTACAACGCTTGCTCCACGTTTACGGAAGCACTTGCGATAAGCGGTATTATGATAAGTTCCGGATATTACGAAAACGTGCTTTGTTCGACGGCAAGCCACTTCGCAACGGCTGAAAGGCAATACCGATATCCGCTCGAATACGGATCTCAGCGTCCGCCGTATGCTCAATGGACCGTTACGGGTGCGGGTTGCTCCGTACTGTCCGACAAGGGCGACGGTCCGCGGATAGTCGCCGCCACGATGGGCAAAGTAGTCGATTTCGGGATCAACGATCTGTCGAATATGGGCGCCGCGATGGCTCCCCCCAAATGTATAATAGGACCATGGTGAGAGATGCCGTGGAACTATTAACAACAAAAATATGATGAAAAGGAGGTCATTTTACGCAATTTCACCATGATAGAAGGGATCCGACTTTTATTCGGGTCCTTTCCTATAAAATAAAACAAGTTGTATGAACAATTAGATAATAAGTTTTTAACTTGCAATTCGTCGTAAAATATGCTATACTGAAAATAACGATAAAGACGGAGGCGTACTATGCTCGGAGCCGAACAAGTTATGAACGAAAAAGAACTTGAATTCGCAGTGTTTTGCATTGAAAACATTGCCGTTGCTCTCGGTGTCGATGCCGATAAAGTATATCGCGCTTTGGCGGAAGACAGTGATATTTTGCACGAGTACATTATTCCGGAATATGAGATACTGCACACACAAAGCAAAGAATATATTGTAGCGGATATCATCGATGTTATGAAAGAAAGAGGTGTGGAATTATGATTCTGTATCACGGCTCATATATCGCAATAGAACATCCCGATTTACAACACAGTAGGGCAAATGTTGATTTCGGAAGCGGATATTATACTACGCCGATTTACGAGCAAGCGGAAAAATGGTGCGGAAAGTTTATCCGACGCGGAAAGAACGGTATTATATCGGAATATGAGTTTGACGAAAAAAAACTTGCCGAGTTGAAAGTTCTGAGATTCGGTACTTATTCTGACGACTGGTTGGATTTTATAATGCTTTGCCGTAAAGGAAAAGATTTATCTGATTATGATTTGGTAATCGGC
>DBEXQE010000250.1:0-1838 GCA_048167245.1 Christensenellales bacterium
TTTTGCGGAATTTTTAATTAGCCGAAAGGATAATATTATAGTATCAAAGAAAAGAAACAACACGCAGTTTCCGTATTTAACGACTGCAAATGGATCTGGGCGGACGACAACGCGAAGAAAAACGATTGGGTCGTTTTCCGCCGCAAGTTCACGCTCGAAAAGCCGCCTAAGTCCGCGCTCGTGCGCATAGGCGTGCAGGATAAGTACAATATGTACGTGAACGGCAAGCTCGTCGTGTTCGACGGCGGGCTCGAACGGGACAGCACCGCAGGCAACGGCTACTACGACGAGTTCGACGCGGGAGAATATCTCGTAAAGGGCGACAACGTTTTCGCGATCCAGTGCCACTATCTCGGGATAGGCGGCGGCAACAGCATATCGTCCGCGCCCGCGGGACTTGTTTTCGAATGTCCCGAACTGTCGATAGTAAGCGACAGGGAGTTCACGGTCTACCGTTCGGACGCTTATTCCGATACCGAAACGGATAAGCCGAGCGGACTTTACGCGGCGTACAATCTGCGCTACGACGTTACGAAAGAAGGGCAGATAGACGGCGTGTACGACGCGGCGTACGGAGCGAACATTTTTCAGCCCGCCACGGAATACGCGGACTACGGGAAAGAACCTTTCGGTAAACTTATCCCGCGCCCCGTTCCGATGTTTGAATTTTCGCCGAACCGCAAGGTCAAGAAATTACAGCGCGAGAGCGTCGGCGAGTTCGATATTGTAACCGCGGAAATAGGGGAGTACTGCTCTTTCGCGCCGATAGTCGAAGTTACGGCGTCGTCGGGGCAGGCGGAGATCGAGATATATTCGGACAGATACGAATGTCTCGATACGGGTTCTACGGTCAGCGAAAGATACTTGAATCAGCGCATAGAATACGTTTGCAAGGAAGGCGCGCAAACGTTCTCGTCGCCTATATTTCTAAGCGGCTCGCAGATAATCGTCAAACTGCCGCAGAACGTAAAATTAAACGGCGTTTCGTATATAAGAACGGGCTACGATTTCGCGGGAGAAAATCAAGACGGAAACTCGGGCGGTTTCGCGTGCGGGATAGAAGACCTGGAAGTACTCGGCGACAAAGCGGTCGTTACGCTCGAAAACTGTATGCGCGGAACGTTCTGGTCGACGCCCGAGCGCGAGCGCGCAATGTTCCCGGGCAATCTGTCGGCAATGGCTTGGCTGTGCGCGTATACGATGACCGACGAAGCCCAACTGCTCGTCAAAAAGTGCATAAACGATTATATAGGATTTTCGCGTTCGTCCGTTTTGTACGGTTGCGTTCCGGGCGTAAGTCCCGTGGAGATCCCGTCGCAAAACCTTATAGCTCTGAGCGAGCGCGGGTTCATCGCGGCTTACTTCGACCGCACGGGCGATATCGAAACGCTGAAAAAGTGCGTAAAGCCCATGGCGGAATACCTTATGCTGTTCGAGCGCGGCACGGACGGACTTGTCGTTTCGCGCAAGGGCGATAAGCAGTGGTTCGACAACGGCGAAAACATAGACGCGAAACTCATAGAGAACGCCGTATATTATTCGGCTCTGAAATTTCTGAAATACGCTTGCGAAAAGACGGGACTTAAAGTCTGCGACGGCTTTATAAAGGAGAGAATGCGCGAGATCTCGGGCGCGTTCGAGAGCTTTTACAAGAGCGCGGGCTATACGAGCAAAGGGTTCTTCGACGACAGAGCCAACGCATGGGCGGTCATTTCGGGACTTGCAAAGCCCGAGCATTATCCGCAACTTATCAAACTTTTGTCGGGTACGTTCAACGCGTCGCCGTATATGGAAAACTACGTCATCGACGCGCTTATGTATATGGGCGGCATAAAGGA
>DBEXQE010000251.1:0-4229 GCA_048167245.1 Christensenellales bacterium
TCGCAAAAAAGGACGCGCTGACGAGTTTGGCTGAACCCGTGCCGCTCGTTATCCGTAACGCGCCCACGAAACTCATGAAAGAACTCGATTACGGCAAGGGTTATAAATACGCGCACGACTACGACGAAAAAATGACCGATATGCAGTGTCTGCCCGATTCGCTTGTCGGCAGAGAATATTATTTTCCTACCGAAGAAGGGTTGGAAGGACGCTTTAAGACGCGTTTGAACGAGATTAAAGATTGGAAGAAAGAGCAAAGACAGAAGAATAAACAAAGCGGCAAATAGCCGATTTTTTCAGGAAAACAATTCGAAGAGGTTTGCTATGATCATAAATACGGGAGCGCGTACCGATACGGTACAATATTATACGCCTTGGCTTTTGAACAGATTTCGCGAAGGGTTTGCGTACGTTCGCAATCCGCTGTTTCCGGGGACCGTTACTCGCTACGACTTATCGCCGGACGTTGTGGACGTGGTTTTGTTCTGTTCTAAGAACTATGCGCCGATCCTGCCGCATTTGCACGAGATCTACGACAGGTTCAAGGTTTATTGCTATTACACAATCACGGCGTACGGAAAAGACGTCGAACCCAACGTTCCGCCTATCGACGAGAGCATAGAAACGCTTAAAAGTTTATCGAAGCAAGTGGGGAAGAACAAACTTGCCTGGCGTTACGACCCCGTGCTTCTGACCGAAAATTATACGGTCGAAACGCATTTGCAAACGTTCGAATACATGGCGGAAAAACTTGCGCCGTATATAGACAGGTGCATTTTCTCGTTCGTCGAAATGTATAAAAAGACGAAAGAAAATATGCCCGAAATAATTCCGCTCACGGCGAGCGACAGGGATATTCTGGCGCGCGGTTTCGGTCAGACGGCGAAAAAATACGGCATACATATTCAGACGTGCGGAAAAAGCGACGATTACACGCGCTACGGGATCCACTATTCGGGTTGCGCTACGCTCAAAATGTTTTCTCGGATCTATTCTTGCGAGTTTAAGGATCTGTTGCATAAGGGAACGCGGGAAGGCTGTCATTGCATAGACAACCGCGATATCGGCGAGTACGACACTTGCCCGAACGGTTGCAAGTATTGTTACGCGAACGAAGATTTTAAGCTGGCGGTGAAAAACTACAAAGCGCATGACCCGAATTCGCCGATACTGCTCGGCAAGATCTTGCCTACCGATAAAATAACGCACAGCCAGCAGAAAAGTTTTATAAATTCGGTCGCAAAACAGGTTTCGCTGTTCGACTTTTAAGACAAGGGGATTTTCGCATGATAGTTTTAAGCAAAGAAGAACTCAGGAAATTTCTCGACGACGACGAAGTAACTTTTACGTTCGGCGACGGCGACGATATTTTGGATATTTCGCCCGCGATCTCGATCGTGTGGAACGGCGAGGACGAACCCGAAATAAAACATGCGGGATATGAGATCGTCCGCTACGAGAACGGCGACGCGGTTTTTCAGGAATCGTTCGAAGATTTCGGAAAAGCCTCCGAATATATGTCGGAGTTCGTGCCGTTTGCGGACACGGTTACCGCAAATAAAATAAGCGGGTTCGGAACGCTCGAAGAATTTTACGACGAACGGAAGTTCCGCGACGCGACTATGGGCGAATTGCTCGAAAAATACGGAGATTGCGACGAGTTTTCATTAACTTGCTCGGAAAACGGAAAGATCACGCGCGAGCAAGCGGACGAAATTATCGAAAAAGAACGCGAAAGCGCGGAAAAAGAATGCAGAGCTTATTACGATGCCGCCGCCCGTGAAAGCGACTTGCCGCCGTTTGAAACGGCGCTGAGAGAAGTGCGCGACGAATGCGTTGAGTTTACCGTTAAAAAGCGCAAAAAATTTCCCGAGAAAAGATACGGAAAATATATCGCGAGCTTTATATGCGATTTCGTCGCCGACGAGAAAACGAAATATTTCGGCGAAGATTTCTGGTGGCATTTTTATATTACGCTTGGCAGAGAACGCGATAACATAGACTATATAAACGACAGAGTTTCGCTTGCCGAGTCGGGCGAAGACGCGTTCGCGACGTCCGATTGCGACTTATTGCGCGAAAAGGTTTTGCGCGCGGAAACGGGATTCGAAAATCACTGTACCAAGACGAGCGAACTTTTGACTACGTATTATTTCCCGCTCGACGAAACGACTGAGCGGTGGCTCGCCGGCAAAAAGGACGATTACGATTTCGACTGCGGTTTCGAAGATCTCGCTTTTTATAAGAACGGCAAAATACGCTTTTCGTCGTGTACTCACGAGCATTTTCACAACGATATAAAAGAACAAAAATAGCTTAGAGCGCATAAATAGCCGCCGTTTTGCAAAATTTAACGGTATGCGTAATACCGTAAGAAAATTGAGCGTTGTACTTATTTTGCCGATGATTTTTTCGGTTTGTTTTTCGTGCGCCGCGGGCGTTTCGGCACAGGCGGAAGCGGAAGTCGAAAACTTTATCGAAGCGGAAGAAAACGATTTTATCAAATGGGTGGATCTGAACGCAGGCGCGAAACTTCTGAAAAAGATCTGCGCGCTCGACAAAAAGTATCACGGCACGGAAGTGGATTTCGATTTCTGCGAAGCTCTCGCGTATCTTGCGACGAAAAACGGCAACAAATTTTCGGATAAAACCGATTTCGCGGCTCTCGACAAACTTGTCGGCGAGTTGGAGAAAGGAAAAAAGATCTCCGATTTCTACGGCGAAAACAAGTACTATAAATATTATTGCGAAGCGTATTCGGCTGTGTTTTCCGAAATGATAGGCGAATACAAAGTAGGCGAGAGCGGCGAAACGGAGTACGGCGTAAAAGCGTTTTTTCCGTTGGCAGACGGGTTTTGGTATAATCATTACGACGATTTCGGCACGGCGCGCAGTTACGGTTTCAAGCGAAGACACTTGGGGCACGATATAATGGGATCGGTAGGCACGCCCGTTATAGCCATGGAAGGCGGAACGGTAGCCGAACTCGGATGGAACAGATACGGCGGTTGGCGCATAGGGATACGTTCTCACGACCGAAAGCGGTATTACTATTACGCGCATCTGAGAAAGGATCACCCTTACGCCGCGGACCTTAAAGCGGGCGACACAGTAGTCGCGGGGCAGGTGATAGGCTATCTCGGAATGACGGGCTATTCGACGAAAGAGAACGTTAACTTGAAGAGCGGCAAGCCGCATCTGCACGTGGGACTTCAACTGATTTTCGACGAAAGTCAGGTTAAGGGCAGTAAAGAGATCTGGGTCGACCTGTACGGCATTTGCGGATTTCTGAGCGGTTACCGCGCGAAAGTACAGAAAGTTCCCGACACGAAAGAATTCGTAAGTCTGAATACGAAAATCCGATAGACTCATTTTTGTTGTAATTGTGTGCAAGATGAAAAGTGAATGAAAATTCTCTTTTTGCTATTGCAATTTGTTTTTTTCCGTTGTATAATGAAGTCGGAGGCAACGGAAATGGAAAAAATTAGCGTAGTAACGGGTGCGTCGGGTCATATAGGAGCGGCGCTGATATATCGACTCGGAGAGAAAGGAGAATACGTGCGCGCGCTTGCTTTCTGGCAAAGCGACGCAGATTTTCTGAAAGGGCGCGTAGACGAAATCATAAGCGGGGACGTGAACGACGAAAAATCTTTGGAAAAGTGTTTCGACGGCGCCGACGTGGTTTATCATTTGGCGGGCGTCATAACGATAGGCAGAGAAGACAGAAAACTTCTGCGGCGCGTTAACGTCGACGGACTCGAAACCGTAGTAAACGCCCCGTGAAGTTGAGAGTCGGTTTTCTCAAAGCTGTCGCGCCGCTTGCGGAACTTTATTACAGATTGCGCAGAGTCAAGCCGTTGTTTACTTCGTATTCGCTTTACACGTTGACGAGCAATTGCAATTTCGACAATTCGAAAGCGAGAAACGAACTCGGGTTCGATCCGAGAAGCATAACTGAGTCTATTGCGGACGAATACGAATTTATGCGCGTCGTCGATCCCGATGCGTTTTCGGTCGCAAAACGGGTCAAGTCGGCAAGACGCGCCCGCGCCAAGTCGAAAAAGCTGAAAACGGCTAAGGCGACGAAACGATATTGAAAAAAAGTTGTAGAATTATCGGAAAATATGCGGTAAAATATTTGACATCGGTTGCGAATTGTTATATAATTTTAAGGCATTGTGCGGTTTTTGCCAAGTAATCGACGTGCGGAAGTGGCTCAGTGGTAGAGC
>DBEXQE010000252.1:0-13151 GCA_048167245.1 Christensenellales bacterium
ATTTTTGACCGTGATCGCCGCGGCGATCGGAACGATGTTCGGGCTTGCCGCCTGCAATACGAAAGAAAAAGTTTCCGTCGATCCGAAAGTACTTAACGTGCGCATTTACAAAGCGGGTTACGGGACCGAATATATCAAAGCGATCGGCAACGAATTCGAGAAAACTTTCGCAAGCAAAGGGTACAAGATCAACGTTCTTACGCCCACGCGCGACACGGTAGGCGAAAACGTCTATAAAGAAATTTATTCCGACGGCGGTATCGACGTTTATTTTACGACGGCGAATATGGTTCAGGCGATAAGCGGTCAGTACGGTCAGTCTTTTGCGGATATAACGGAGTCGGTTTATGCAAAGCCCGCCGTTAAATTCGACGGCACGGAAGAAGCCGAAACGATAGGAGATAAAATCGCCGCAGACTCTATGAAATACAATCTTTCGTACGACGGAAAGCAGTACGGACTTCCTTATATCAAGGATATCGGCGCGCTCGCGGTGAATACGAAAGCGCTTGCCGATTACGATTTGGAACTTCCGCGCACGAGCAACGAATTATTCGACTGTTTTTCGACGATAATGGCAGAAGCGAAAGACACGGGCGTTTTTCCGTGGACGTACGTTTCGGGACTTAATAACTATCCCGCGCATTTTACGAATACGTGGCTTGCTCAGTATATGGGTATAGACGATTTCGAAGCATTTTGGTCTATGGAAAAAGACGGCGTTCGGATGACCGATAACGGCTACGAAGTTTTCAAGTCCGACGCCATCAACGCAACGCTTAAATATCTGTATAAACTTTTCGACTACAACGTTGCCACCGCGGGCAGTGCGACGCAGGACGTAACGCAGGCGCAGTATAAATTTTTGAGAGGCGACGCGGTATTTTATTCGGTGGGCGGCTGGCTTTTGCAGGAAGAATCGGAACGCAGCGCGGGCAAGCTCAAAGACGTTACGTTTATTCCTATCCCCGTGATTTCGGATCTGGGCGTAAACGTTTTCGGGGCGGGAACGGGATATGATTTCGATGCCGACAAGTGCGACGAAGTTCTTTCCGAAATAGCAAAACGCGCCGACGAAAACGAGAGCGTAGCCGATATAAAAACGGCACTCGACGCAAAGTATTCTGCGAGTTTTGCCGAATCGGACGTAAAGCGTATTTGCGAAGCTCGCGGATACACGTACAGCCGTTCGGAAGAAAGTTGCATAGTCGTTTCGGAAAAGTCGCAGAAGAAAGACGTAGCGGCGGAATTTCTGAGATTTTGCGCAAGCGTCGACGCGGGAAAGCTCATTGCGGAAAAGACTATGAATTCGAGCCCGTTTGCGCCCGGAGCCAATGACGAAAGCGAATATCCGTTTTTGCGCGCTCAGAGCAAAATAACGTCCAACGTATATTTCCGCGGTTTCAGCGCGGTGGCGAGCGGATACAGGCAACAGCTCGGATTCACGACTGTTTTCCCGTATACAGGAATTTACGTTCAGAACACTATTTTGAAAGAAAATCTGACTATTTACAAGGACGGCACGTACGAAGTTATCAAGACCGATGACGTATTTGCCGCGGCGGCGGATAAGCTCGCCGACACGATATATCAAAGAGGCTTGGAAGACTGGGCAAATTGGAAGAAATAACGGCGGAAGAAAAGTATGTTTATTGCTGACAGAATAAAAAAACGGTATAGCGCGGCGGACAGAAGAAAGTTTCCGTTTGCTTACGGACTTTTAGTCCTGCCCGTTGCGTATCTTGCCGTATTTTGGTTTTACGTAAACGTTTCGTCCGTCGCGCTTGCGTTTCAAGACGAGAGCGGCGCGTTTACTTTCGAATGGTTCAGGTTTGTATGGAAAGGCTTGCAAGGCGGGGATAAATGGGGTTTCTCGCTTTTGCCGATGTTCGGAAAAAGTCTTTTGATATGGTTCTTGAATCAGATCCTTTGCTCGGGCATTTCGCTTTTTACGTGCTATATGCTTACTAAACATATGATCGCAAGTAAGTTTATAAGACTCGTTTTCTATATTCCGGGGCTTGTCGGCGGCGTGGTGTTTACGTCGATAATGAAGAATATGTATGCCTACGACGGACTTGTTACGTCGGTTTTGACAAAAATAGGCGTAAATTTGCCGCCGCTTGCATTGCGTTTCGGATTGTTGGGCGCGGAACAGACGGCTGTCCCTACGCTTTTGACGCAACTCGTCATATTCGGCATAGGCGGCGGAAATATGATTATAGCGGGAGCGTTTTTAAGAATTCCCGAAGAACTTTTCGAGTCGGCGAAACTCGACGGCGCGGGGTTCTTCCGCGAGATATTCAACATAGCTATACCGTGCGCTTGGCCTACGATCTCGACGATCTTGACGTTCGGTCTTTGTTCGTTGTTGACTTCGGATTATTCGTTCTATCTGTATTCGAACGGTTCGGGTAATAACGGAATGCAGTCGATCGGCTTTTATCTGTATTATATGCAAGTGTCTATGGCGGACGGAAACGCACGGAACTGGTACGGATACCTGTCGGCTTTGGGCGTTTGCATTACCGTCGTAACCGTTCCGCTTGTATTGCTCGGAAGAAAATTTCTTTCGAAGATCAACGACGCAGTAGGGTTCTAAGGAGTTTGAAAATGAAAAAAAACAATAAATTCCTACGTCAACCGATCGGCGTAAAAATCGCTCTTATACTTTTCTTTCTGTTTTTCGTTACGGAAGTTTTCATTCACCTGACGCCGTTCTTTTTCGTGATAAACAATTCACTCAAAACGACGGAAGAATATCTCGAAAATTCGACCGCGCTTACGACTACGTGGGCATTCGGGAATTACGCTCAGGTGTTCACCGCTTTCAAGATACGGGGAACCATAAACTATCTCAATATGCTTTTCAATTCGGCGTGGCAAACGTTCGTATATCTCATAGTCAATATAGTGGCGTCCGTAATGGTGGCTTACGCGCTTGCCAAATTCAGGTTTCCCGGCAAAGGACTGTTTTACGGCTTGCTGATATTCACGCAAACCATACCCATTATAGGCGCGGGCGGAGCGTATTACAAACTGCTTAACGGCTTCGGTATGATAAACAATCCCGCTACTTTCTGGATATCTTGGTTTATGGGTTTCGATTATTCGTGCTTTATTCTCTACGGTACGTTTCAGGGCATAAGCGATTCGTACTCGGAAGCGGCGGAAATCGACGGCGCGACGCAGTTGCAGATCCTGACGAAAATAATTTTGCCGATGGTCGTTCCGTCGATAGTCGCATTGGCGGTAACGAATTTCACGGTGCGTTGGAACGATTTCACGACTTCGCAACTTTACTTAAAAGATTATTCCAATCTCGCTTACGGACTTTATGTGTTCGAAACGGATTCGTCTTGGGCAGCCAATACGAAAGGCGTATATTTCGCGTCGCTCGTAATGACCGCCGTTCCCGCAATTCTTTTATATGCGGTATTCCAAAATCTGATAATAAAAAATATATCGGTCGGCGGATTGAAAGGCTGACCCGAAGGAGGAAAAATGAAGAAAAAATTGTTTGTTGGACTGCTTATCGCAGCGATGCTGGTTTCGGCGTGTTGCTTTGCGGCGTGTTCGAAGAAGGAAACGCTCGAAATCGCGACGGCTACGCCGGAGTATACGTGCTACGTCGGCGAAAACGTAGAAGTCTATGACTTCATAACGGAAGAAGACGGCGTTGCGTATTCGTTTACCGTTTTGCGCGACGGCGAAACGGAAACGACGGAGATAAAGGGGCGTACTTTTATGCCCGAAACCGCGGGCAAATATAATTTGACCGTTAAAGCCGTAAAGGGCAAGGCGGAAGCCGAGAAATCGATCGAGTTTACGGTTTACGACAAACTGCCTTACGTGTACGTTTCCAAGTACGGCAAAAAGTACAACATAGACGACCGTTACAGACTCAATACGCTTATAAATCAATGGAACCCCACCGTCAATTCGGGAACCGAGTTCGAAACCGAACTCGATAAAGTTACCGTAATAACGGGCGAAGGCGAAGACAAGGAAGAAGACGTTATTTCTCTTTCCGAAGATTCGACGGACGGCGAAATGTTCGACGGCAAGTTCTTTACGTTCAAGAAAGAGGCTACGTATAAATTCAATCTCGTCGTAACAAATGCGGGCGGTTCGGTAAGCTGTCCCGTAACGGTAGAGGCTATCGACGATATATCCGGATTTCCGGATCTTACGGACAATGCGATCGAATACGATCTGTCCGCAAGCAACGTTATGTCTTGGACGGCGGTCGCCGGCGCGGTAAACTATAAAGTGAAGATCGGGAACAAGACCGAGTACACCGCGGAAACCGAATTCGATATAACGAAATATCTTACGGGCGACGATTTTCAGGATTTCGATTTCGCCGTATTGCCGATCGGCGAGTCCGGCGTTATCGGCAAAATGGTCGAAAAGATAATCATTGCGCCGGAGGGATTCGAGAACGTTATCGTAAAGGGCGGAACAGTAGACAAAGACACGTCGGTGGCTACGCTTACGACCGTGGGCGCGCCTACTGGTTCGGTAGGGTATAACAAAAATACTATTCGTCAGATCGACAACAATTACGTGGCGTTTTACGGAGAGTTCGGCGCGGGTTGGTCGGTGGATTTCGAGTGGACGGGCGACGACGTGCCGCAGGTCGCGTTCTTTGCAAGCGATATATCCGGCAATATGACCGACAGCGACGGCGCGAAAGGCGTTATAGGAATAAGCGGTTTCCGCTACGACGACGGTTCGGACGTTCTGATGGGACCCAATACCTGTCAAAGATTTGCGATAATAGGACCGAATATGTTTACCGACGCTTACAACCAAGGCAGTACCGACAGAAGGTATGTGGGAATCGGTAATGTTTTGGGGTTGAGCAATATAGGTAAGACGCAGAAATACAAAATGACCGTGTACGCTTACGAGAAAGACGGGGACGCGTTCGTCGGATATAAAGTTTACACCGTAAACGGCTCGGACACCACTTTGGTAAAAGAATTTTCCACGATGACACTCGGTTCGACGGAAGATGTAAAAGCGGGACACATCATAGCTTACGCGCCTATAAAGGGAACGGGAACTTGCAGTTTCAAATTCTCGAAACCTTACGAAGAAACGTCCGAAATAGTTACTTCTCAGGCAACTAAAAATGCCGACGGTTCTTATACCGTCAAGGGCTCTGATATCATTGCCGCCGACGCAAACAATATGAAAAGAACTCTCGGCTACGTAGCTTTCAAAGGCGATTACGGAGTGGGAACGTACGTAGACTTTTATTTCACCGGCAACAATCGCCCGCAAGTCAATCTTTTTGCCGTTCCGATAGCAAGCAACGTTATGGACGGCGGCGGGATACTTTTAATGCACGGCGGCATTAAGGCGGACGGCACCGCGTTGGGACGTTACGATGACAGGCTTCTCGGGTTCGATGCGACGAGAACTAATCTCGATAACGGCGGAAACGATAGATTTATTGTGGAAAACAATCACAGAATGGGAGCGGCGGCGTTGAAAGCAACTCCCGATATGAAATATCATTACCAAGTCGGAACCGAAATGAACGGAACGAAACTCAAAGTTATATTGAAACTTTGGGAAGTCAAAGCCGACGAAACGGAAGAATTGCTCTCGACGGTCGAAAAGTCCACGGTAAACGATTTCGACGCTTCCGAAACGGGCAGTATAGTCGCGTATGCGGGTTTCAACGGTACGGACAGCACGACTACGTTCTCTTTTACCGCGCCGTATACGAAAAACGCGTAAAGAGATTTTATAAACAGGAGGAAATCGGAATATGAAAAAAAGTTTTTTGATAAAAGTTTTGACGTTATTGCTGAGCTTTGTATGTGCGTTCGGGTTTGTCGGATGCGATAAAAATAAAGAAGAGATCGACGCGAAACTGCCGGATTATTCGTCGAATACCGACGGCTTCGATGCCTTTGCCTACGTAGGACCCACGAACGGCACGTATCCGACGGAAGACGGCGACGTATTCGTGGAAGATTTCAGAACGAAAGAAAGATACGAAGAGTATCTGAACAGCGGTATGAATATGGTCCTTATTCGCTATGAGAACTCGTATCAAGGCGAAGACTGGACTACGTCGAATGCGAAGAAATGCTTCGACGCGGCTTACGCCGCAGGTTGCGATAAGATAGTGCTTACGGATCTCAGAATAGATTATCTCGTAAACAGCAATCTTATTATCGACGGCGGCGAAACCAATTTGGATACCGACGAGAAACTCGATGCAAAAGTCGAAGAATATATGAGCGTATATAAGGACGCGAACGGATTGTACGGACTTTGCATTAAGGACGAGCCGACGTATGCAAACCTTTCCGCATACGGAAAAGTGTATAAATCCGTTAAGCGTGTTGCGAAAAAACTCGAAATATCGAACGATATCTATATTCACTGCAATCTTTTCCCTATGTATGCGGGGATTGCGAAACTCACCGACGAACAGGGCGTAAATCAGCTCGACGCGTACAAAAAGTACGTTCATACGTTCTTCGAAGAGAGCGGCGCAAATCGCGTAGCCGTGGATATATATCCGTTTTTGGGCGACGATTCGTTTGAAAACTATTTCTACACTACGTTGCAGGTTTTGAGAACCGAATGCGACGCGAACGACGCAAAACTCACGTACGTTGCGCAGTCTTATTCTTATTACAACAACGGCAACAGAGTGTTGGCTCCCGTAGACAAAGCAGGACTTTATTTGCAGATAAACTCGGCGATAGCTTACGGCGCCGACGAGATAGCGTTTTACACTTATTTCCCGTGGCAAGGATTGGAGTACGACGTAAAAACTTCGTTTGTCGACCGCGAAGGAAACAAGAACAACACGTATTATTGGGCAAAAGAAATACTCTCGGAAATGCAAAGCGTGTCGGATATTCTGCTCGGCTATAAGTTCGAAGGCGCGAAAATAATAACGAAATCGCCGTCGAATTACAGCACGGCTTGTTATACAGCGTTTTTCGACAACGGTTACGAGTTCGAACTTGTAAAAGATTTCGTTTCCGATAACGACGCGGCTCTCGTAGCCGAAGCGTACGACGCGAAAAACGAGTTGTATATGTATACCGTTCAGAACATAACGAATCCCAAGCTCGACAACGTATATATGAACGTTACCGTAACTTTCGATCCGCAGTATAATTACGTTGCGGTCATAGAATGCGGCGGCGTAAGATACGAAAAACTCAGCGACGGTAAATATTCGACCTGCCTGTCCGCGGGTTACGCTCAGCAGCTCATACCGCTTAAATAAAAAAATTTATGAGAAAGCATTTCGATTTTTATGCGTACTGTTCTCCGAATTCGGGGAAATATTTCGTCGACGGGCAAGAGTATTTTTTAGGCGAAGATTTCCGTTCCGTGAAACGCTACAAAGAATACAAAAACGTCGGTTTTACCGTGCTTTTGTTGCAAGCCGAAAATTCTTACGGCGGCGAGCCGTTCGAAACGTCGGCTTGTAACAAGTGTATGACGATTGCCGAAAAAGCGGGCATAAAAAGAATAATAGTAAGCGATACGCGACTTAAAGATCTGTGCGAAGAAAAAAATCTTTTCGGCAGCGGCGGCAGATTCGAAAACGAGAAAGCGTTTCTTGCGTATCTAGACGAATGTACTTTGCCGTACAGAAATCATAAATGCTTTTACGGCATTCAGTTGAGAGACGAACCGACTTACGATATGTTTCCGTCTTACGGCGCCGTAATAAAAGGACTCAAACAAATAATTCCGAACGTATACTTGCAGTGCAATTTGCTGCCGGGCACGGGAAAAGAACAGTACGGTCTTTCGTCCGAAGAAAGCGATATGCAGGCGTTCGAAAAATATCTTAACGGTTTTTCGGACGCAAGCGGTACGGATTCGTTGCTTTTCGACGAGTACCCTTTCAGGCGCGAATATATGATCGGCGGCTATTCCGTTTCCGGATATATAAAGGTCGGAAAAGTCTGCAAAGAGCGCGGCATAGAGTTTAGAACGGTTTTGCAATCTTTTTCGCATATTCATAACGGCAGACTCCAACATCGGCGCGTAACCGAGCCCGATATGTATTGGCAAACGAATATGGCTATGGGTTTCGGATGCAGAGAGTATTCGTTTTTTACGTATCTTACCAAACCCGACGTGAAAATAGGCTCGGTTACCGACGGAATAGACGGAGCGGCTTTTATCAACCGCGACGGAACGCGAACCAAACTCTATTATTTTACGAAAAAGATAATCCGCGAGATAAAGAGATTCGAACGCGTCTTGCTTAAATACGAATACGACAACTGTTATTTCGCATTCGGCGGCGGCAAAGAGAAAAACGATTTCGAACAAACCGAATACGCGGACGAGCGCGGCGTTTGTCCGATAGACGTGAAAGCGGATAACGGGGTAGTCCTTATAACGCGGCAAAAAGGCGAAAAATCGGATTTGTATATGATCGAGAACATAGGAAATCTCAAAGACGAGCTTTTCGGCGGTGCGGACGCCGTTACGGCGAGCATAAACTTGGGCAAAGACGCCAAATCCGCAAAGTTCTACGTAAAAGGAAAAAGGGTTTTCCGAAAATCGGTAAAAGGAGTATTTTCCGAAAAATTAAAGGTCGGCGACGCCGTTTTTATATCGGTAAAAAACAGACGTCGGTAATTGCATTATGACGATAAAATTCGAAAACGGTTGCGCGGAACTCAGTTTCGACGTGGCGGAAAACAAAATATACTTAAAAGAATACAACTGCTTCGGAAAAACCTACGTGTCCGTGCGAAAAAATATTCCGCACAGCTACGTCTATATCATCGGCGGCGCGTACGTCGGAAAATATTTCAACCGCTACGGCAGACAGGGCGAGAACTTAAACTACGTTTCTCATAGCGAAACTTCTTTTGCGGGCGGAAAAGAGTTGACCGTCGTCGAACGAAACGCCGTTATGCGCGTTGAAACCGTCTATACTCTGTATGACGGTTGCGCCGTATTGAAATGCAGTAAGAAAGTCGTTAATACGACGAAAGCGGATTTTTGTTTGGAGTGCGTAAGTCCGCTTGTTCTGACGGGCATTATGGACGATCGAAAAATCGTCGCGGCGTCGGAAAAACAGTCTGCGTACCGCGAGGAAATATCGATAGGCGCGACGGAAGCGAGCGAAAAATACGTATTGCCGTCGTTCTGGCAGGGATATAACACGTGGACGGCGGAAGCGTGTTTCGAAAAGAAAGATCTGAATACCGAGGGGCTACGCGCGCACGACAAAATAAAAAAGTGCGGCAAAATAACGGTTGTAAGCAACGGGACTCAAACGACGAACAACTGTCTCCCGATGGGAATTTTCGAAAAAAGCGGAGCGGGTTTTTTTTATTTCGAACTGATGCCCGAGGGCAGTTGGAGCTACGAAATGGAAACAGGCGCGGGGGATTTCGACGGCGGCGAATTTTATTTGGCACTCACGGGAAAGACGTTCAATGAAAACGCTTGGTTCGTAACGGTCGCGCCAAACGGCGAGTACGTAACCGATCCCGTCCGCATTCTCGGCGGCGAAGATCTCGATTCGGTTGCGGCTCAGCTTACGAAGATAAGAAGAATAACGGCTTTGCACGGGGGAACTGATACTTCGGCTCAGATCGTTTACAATAATTTTCAGCAGAACACGTACGGGAGATCGAACGAAAACGACGACGGCGTATGTATTCCTTTTGCGGCGGAGTACGGCGCGGACTATTACGTGCTCGATGCGGGTTGGCACGATTATGCCGAGAACGGACGGTTTGCCACGCACGAAATAGGCGAGTGGAAAGAAAATCCGAATACTTATCCGAGCGGACTTGTAAGCACTGTCGAAAAGATAAGGAACAGCGGTATGAAGTTCGGACTGTGGCTCGAATTGCAATCGGTCGGTATTTATTGCCGAAACGAAAATTTATTGCCCGAGAACTGCTTTTTCCGCGTGAACGGCGTTCGTCCGCAGTGTAATTGCAGATATCAGCTCGACTACTCGAAAAAACGCGTTCGCGATTACGCCGACGGGATCGTGGAAAATCTCGTCAAAAAATACAATCCCGAATATATCAAGATAGATTACAATCAGACTCAGCAAGGCAACGATTGCGAAACGGGCAGTCTTTCGGAGGGCGTGTGCAAACATTCGCGCGCGTATAACGAGTGGTTTAGGCATATAAGAGAAAAGTATCCCGATATTTTGTTCGAATCGTGCGCAAGCGGCGGTATGAAAAACGACGCTTACGCTTCGGCGTTGTCGCAAGTGATAAGCGTAAGCGACCAAAGCGAATATCTCAAATACCCGATAATACTGTCCAACTTGTTTTTGACGCTTTTGCCCGAGCAGTGCGGCATTTGGAATATGCCCGTAAGAAAATTCGCCGGTTCGAAAACGTCGGACGAAGAAGTCGTAATGAACGTGATAAATTCTTTATACGGGGTTATGCACCTATCGTCGCGTTTGGAATTTTTGAACGACGCGCAAAAGAAATTATTGAAAGAGGGCATTGCGTATTACAGGAGTTTGGCGAAAGTAAAGAATTCACTCGTGCCGATTTTTCCGCACGGAATAACGCTTTCGGACGCCGAAACGTTTACCGTTGCGCTCAGATCCGAAAGCAAGATCTATATGAGCGTCTACAACGTTTCGTCCGAAACGCGCGCAATCAAAGAAAATCTGAAAAAGTACGGAGTAAAAGACGTAAAACTCGTTTATCCGTCGAAAGCGGACAACGAATATTCGTTGTCAGACGGAGAATTTTCGTGTATACTTAAAAGCAATACAGCAAGGTCGTTTGAGTTTACGTTATGAAATTCGTATGGGCGGGCAACCGCGAAGAAAAGAACGGTGAGATAAAGTTCGTGTACAATGCGGACGGAAATGCGGATACGCTCGTCGTATGCGCGGCGGACTTTTTCTGCGTGTTTGCGGACGGGGAGTTTATATCCTACGGACCCGAGCGCACGGCGGCGGGATATGCGAGAAAAAGAGAAATAATTCTGCCGCACGGCGCAAAAGAAATCGCCGTTTACGTTTCCGCATATAACGTACCGTGCTATTCGTGCGACGATCAACAGCCGTTTTTCGGCGCGCAAATTTATTCGGGGGATAAGCTCGTCGCGGATACGGAAAACTTTTTGTGTTTCGAGCGGTTGTGCCGAAGAAAGGACGTGCCGCGGTACAGTGTACAGCGCGGCTTTGTAGAGATTTACGACTTGACCGATACGCGCGAGAAAAAACTTACGCCGTATGCGGTCGACGCGCTCGTTGTGCTGAGCGGCGTCGGGGATACGGCAAATTACGAAAAAATAAAGTTTGAACATATATGCAACTATGTCAGAAAGAATTTCGACGCGGTTACGCCCGTCTGGTGGGAAAAGCATCCGATTTGCGCCGTGGAAAAAGGCAGTTTCGACGTAAAAACGGACTTTTTCGACAGAGTGCAAGATTTGCCCGCGTCGGACTATGAGCTGAAAGCCGAGAAAACGGGCTTTCTGCGCTTGGAGATAACGGCGTTCGAAGAAACTGAGATCTTTTGCGCGTGGGAAGAAATTCTGCCCGACGGGAAATGGATATTCCGCCGCAGTAAAACAAACGATTTGGCGTGTATAAAAGCGCCCGAAGGCAAAACGACGTTTATGTCTGCCGAGCCGTACGCAATGAAATATCTGCGCGTGTTTGTAAGCGGCAAAGCGGAAATAAAGCCGAGCCTTGTTTTGCTCGAAAACTCCCGAGCCGACTGCGTAAAAGTTTCGGGCGACGAAAAGTTCGTAAAAGTATTCGAAGCCGCGAAGAACACGTTTAAGCAAAACGCCGTGGATATTTTGACGGACTGCCCCGGCAGAGAGCGCGCGGGTTGGCTCTGCGACAGCTATTTTTCGGGTATCGCTGAGCGGTTGTTTACGGGCAAAAACGATATCGAGCGTCTGTTTTTGGAAAATATTATTTTGGCAGACTGCGAAGAATTGCCCCAAGGCATACTGCCGAAATGTTTTCCCGCCGGACACTATAACAGGGATTATATTCCTAATTGGGCGATGTGGTTCGTTGTCGAACTCAACGACTATTTTCTTCGCACGGGAGATAAAAAGACCGTAGACAAAGCGAAAGATAAGGTTTTCGGCGTAATAGACTTTTTCGAGCGTTACATAAACGAATACGGACTTTTGGAGAACCTGGAAAGCTGGATATTCGTCGAGTGGAGCGTGTGCAACGACCCCGAGTACGTAAAGGGCGTGAACTATCCGTCCAATATGGTTTACGCGCTTATGCTCGAAAGCGCGGGGAAACTGTACGGCGATAAAGAACTTACCGCAAGAGCCGAAAAAGTAAGAAAAGCCGTGCGCGAGCTTGCGTGGAACGGCGAGTTTTTCGTCGACAACGCAACGCGCGACGAGAGCGGCAAACTTATTCGCCGCGACGACCATATAACGGAAACGTGTCAATACTACGCGCTGTTCTGCGGCATCGAAACGGACGAAAAGTTCGAGCGCAAAATGGCGGAAGAATTCGGACCGTTCCGCAAAGACGCATATCCAAACGTCGGCAGGAGCAACGTGTTTATAGGTAACTACTTGCGCTATTTTTGGCTGTGCGGAATAGGCGAAAAAGAGCGCGTTTTGAGCGAGAGCTCGGACTACTTTTCCGCAATGGCGGACAAGACGGGCACGCTGTGGGAAAACGACGCGCCGTCCGCAAGCTGCAACCACGGCTTCGCGTCGGTTATCGCCGTTCTTCTTTTAAGGTGCGCGATAGGGTATATAACGGTAAAAGACGGTAAACCCGTTCTCGACAATTCCGCAAAACTCTTGGATATTACCGTCGAATTCGACTACGACGGCATTAAAACGGTCGTATAAATTACAACTGTCTAAGACTTAAATGCTACCAAATGACCCCGAGTGAGAGCGAGGCGTGCGCTTGGTATATATACAAGTCGGCGGCGTAGCTGACGAAAGCGGCTACGCCGCTTTCGTCACCCTCGCGCTACGCGCTCGGGCGCCGAAGACAGGCGCACACAACCGATCGAACACAAAAAATGGTTGTAATTTAGCAGTAAAAAGTCGTAATTTCGTTGGGTGAATTTATGATACCTTCTAATACATAAATGCCACCAAATTAACCTGCGTGAGAGCGAGGCGTGGGGGGGGGGGTGTTGGAG
>DBEXQE010000253.1:0-3612 GCA_048167245.1 Christensenellales bacterium
CCGAAAGATATACCGTTTTGTCTTTAGTCTGTATCCTTACGCCGTCTTTCGACAATGCGGCTTTATCGATCGTCGATCCCGAAGTCTGAAACAGTTCCGTGTCGCCCAAAGAAATATACTTCGATTCGACGCTGTGCGTCAATCCGTCGTCTTTCGAAATCAAAAGCGTAATTCCCGTCGCCGTCTTAAAAAGGTTTACAAATTCGTCTTTTGCGTAATTAAGCAAAGCCGAGGTATCGCTCGGAACGACCAAGCGATAATCCGTTTTGCCGTCTTTTACAAGATATTCGTTCGTTTCGGTCGCAGCAAATTCGTGTACGCCGTCAAACGTGATATTTTCGGCGTTAAAACCGTTTCCGCCGTTCTTCTTTGCACAAGAAACAAATACCGACATTCCCATACAAAAACAGATAAAAACGGTCATTATTTTGAAAACACTTTTCTTTGAACTCATTGTAACGTCTCCTTATTCCGCGATAATCGTATAATAACGAACCGCTTGATTGCCGTACTCGTCGTCGCAAAGATAATACACTTTATATTCTCCGCGCAAAGTCAGTTTTACCGACGTGCCGCCCAAGAGCGCGACTTCGTTTCTCGGATTTATGATGAGAATTTCGACTTTGAGATTATCCGAGACTGTTTTATTGTCGCTCGCTCTGTATTGCGCAACGGAAAGAGACGAGCCGACTTTGGCTCTTACGAGCGTATTTTCGCTATAACCTTTTTGCAATTCGAGTACGGGTTTTATATTGTCCGAAACAGTATAAAGAACGGTTTTATAAACGACTTCTCCCGTTTGATCCTTATAACTGTATCTAACCGTATACGTACCGTAATCTTTCAGCTTTATATCATAAGTCTTTGCCACGTCGCACATACCGTCGAGAACGGTGCCGTCCTCTGCCGTTACGATCGCGTCGTTGCAATCCGTTACGGTCATTTTAAGATTTTGTTTGAGATACGGACTCAACACGTCGTTTGCGACAACGGGGAATATCGTTATTGTGTTTCCGACATCGACGCTTCCCGACGCGCTGTAAACCGTTATGGTCGGATTATAAGAATCAAACGTAGCGTTCGTAATCGGTTGGTTGTTTATCTGTCGTATTTTTACCGCGCCTCTGCCGGACTGATTTTTCACGGTAAAGCGAACAAGCGCTCTGTCTGCGGACAAAGTCAACATTCCGAGTTTTTCCTTTGTATCCGGCATAGTCATTCCCGTTTTCGGATCATATCTCAAAATGAAAAGAGAATTTTCGTAGTTTTTCGCAACCGTCGCGCTTTTCACTTCGCAACCGTCGCCGTCGAAACACGTTACCGCAGTGTTGTTTCCCGATCTCGTAAACGAATACACAAGCAAATTGCTTCTGTCGTAATAATCGGCGATCGTTACGTCGAAAGAATCGAATGCGGCTGTATCTATCGAAAACGCCAGATAGAAATTATTCAGCGATAAGGGATTTATAAACGCGAGATCGTTGTCTCCGCTTGCCGTATTCGAACGGAACGTAATAAAATTCGTTTCTTTCTCGGCGGTGAAATCGCCCACGAAATATTTGTCGATCGACAGTTTCCCGTTTTCCGAAACGCGGACGACTTCTTTCTCGTCGCTCCGCCCGATTTCTTTATCGCCGTCGTAATAATAAAACGCGACTTTTTGCGTACCGACGTTAATCTTAAAATTTTCGTAATCTATTTTCGTTCTCTCTCCGCCGTCTTCGGAAATATAAACGTCGGGATATTTCGGCTCGGTTACGCCGTCAAAGTACCGAATAGTATTCCGATCGAGCGTATAAGACATTCCTTCAATAAAATAATCCGGCATAACGGGCTGAGAAAAATAAACTGCATCGGACGCCACGGATTCCAAAACGTAGCCGAAAACCTTTCGGTTCACGCCGTCGAAAACCGTTACCGAAAGCGCGTATAAGCCTATCTCGGTAGGTACGAACTCTATAAATCCTTCGTTTTCGTTTTTGACGGATACGACGAGCGACGCGGACTCGGAACCCATAAACGAAACGCTTGCCAAAACATCGACATTACCGTTTAGCCCGTAAACCGTATAATGCAATTCTCGGCGCTTTCCCGCGGCGACTTTAAGCGAAGAGTCTATGTCGAAGTCGATCGCCGTTCCTTTTTCCGTGTTTACGGATATAACGTCGACCGTTTCCGTTATTTCGTTGCCGTACGTATCCGCAGCGACATATTCTATTGTATAAACGCCCGTACGCTCGGGAATGAACTTTCCGTCCTTAACGCCGACAAGAGACTTGTCTTTCGTTCCGTAACCGTACCAAACAAAACTGTCAAAGCGGGCTATACCGTTCAAATCGTCGGCTTTCGCGGAAAAGATTGCCGTTTCCTCACCTTTTGCAACGTATATTTCTTTTTTATTCGGCGCTATCGTCTTTATCGTAGGCGGCGTTTCGTCGAGAACTTCTTGCGTTCCGAGATCCTGCCCTTTAACGCCGCAAATCGAACCGATTTCGACTTGCATCGTGTTTTCGAAATACTCACTGCCCGTCAACGAAATATACACTTCGCCGGTAGTGAAACCTTCGAAGGGCGCGCCCGTACAATACGTGGCGCCATTGTGAATATAAGGAACGGTAAAATACAAATTCGGATCGTCGAGATCGGTCAAAAGATATCTTTGCTCGCTCTTGTCTTTAATATAGACGCGTTTGGAATTATCGTCGTAATAGATCGAGATTCCCGAATCCTCGTTATAATTGCAACCTTTGCCGTAAGTTCCGCTCATAACAAACAAATACGGATCGCCGTCTATAATTCTGTTCGAATACCACTTATTCGTATTTCCGTTCGGGTTGGCTATCAAAGCCGTCTTGTTTTGTCCGTTCGCGCCCGCGGTACAAGTCGCCTCGCGCCTGCTGCCGAGCACTGCGTCGCCGGGGTTCGTAAGATTCCAATCGATATTTATTTCGATAAAATTATCGGAGTCGTAACAGTCGGTCAGCCTTACTTTCAGAATACGCGCTTGCACTACCGCAGGCACTTTTATGCGCCTTTTGAGTACTGTCTGCCCGTCTTCGTCGGTCTCGTAATAAGATTCCGTTATCGAGTTTTTATTGTGCGGATACAGTTCCAAGACGGGAATATCGCTGTTGCGATTCGCAAGGTTAAACGGTCGATCGTATGTAAATACGGAACCGTCGGGCAAAGAAACGGACAAGCCGCCGTTATCGTCGCCGTTTTTATTCTCAAGATTCTCGACCGTTTCCGCCGTTGCGCCGCCGGACAAATTCATCGAATTTTTAACGACCTTAAAACTATCGCTTGCGGAAATTTCTTTTCCGTTTACCGATGCATAATATATTACTTCGTACTTACCCAAAAGATCCAAAGAGTGATTCGACTTCGAAAACGCCCTGCCGTCGGGATAGACGACCAAACTATCAGACACGGCATACTCTGTTCCGTTCAAAAAAAGTTTTACGTTCGGAACGTCGAAATTTTCGTTCTGAAAATAAGTTTTTTTG
Source organism: Christensenellales bacterium (assembly GCA_048167245.1). Taxonomy (GTDB): domain Bacteria; phylum Bacillota; class Clostridia; order Christensenellales; family Pumilibacteraceae; genus RACS-047. The sequence goes on from DBEXQE010000253.1 coordinate 3,507, forward strand.
ATCTCGCAACCGTTTTCGTATACTATTTCCGTCATTGCCGACACGACGCAGTCATCCGATTTAGAGAACAAGAGCGGAAACGCCGCCGCGAAAATACATATAAAAA
>DBEXQE010000254.1:0-5268 GCA_048167245.1 Christensenellales bacterium
TTTATCCCGAAGGCTGGGATTTCAAGAAAATAGACGAGTGCTGTAACAATGACCCGAAAGAAGTGAATAAAAGGCAGAGCTTCTGGAACAAGGACTTTGCGCCCGTTATGTGCGCCGACGTGTCCGAGTTCGACGTGAAAATGGGACACGAGATCGCCAACGAGATACGCAAGGCGAGCGAAGAAAAGCGCAAAATAGCGTTCATTCTGCCCGTAGGACCTATGGGAATGTACAAATGGGCGGTCTATTTCTTGAAGGAATGGAACGTTTCGTGCGAAAACGTATGGTGTTTCAATATGGACGAATGGGCAGACGCTGACGGCAACACGATAACGGGCGAAGCGTCGTTCCAAAGCGCGATGGAAAACGCGTTTTACGATCCGCTCGGCTCTCTGACGGTGCCGAAAGACCACAGGAATTTCGCGACGAAAGCGAATTTGCCTACGTACCCCGAAAAGATTTCCGCGCTTAAAAAGGACGGCGCGAAACTCGTTCTCGTCTACGGCATAGGCAGAATGTGTCATATAGCTTTTTGGGAACCGCAGTTCGGCTCGGAATTTTCTTCCGACAAAGAGTGGCTGAAAGAACCTTACCGTATCGGCGCGAAACTGCATCCGCTTACGATAGAGCAGAACGCGATAACGAGTTTCAGAAGCCGCACTTCGCTCGTGCCGTGCAGGGCGAACACCGTAGGACCCGCGCTCCTGTTCTCGGCGGACTACGCGATAGGCGGCGCGGACGGCGCGTTTAACCGCGGCATGCAGTGGCAGGGCATGAGCTTTTGGATGACGCTCAGGTACGGACCCACGCGCTTTGTTACGTCGAGCTATATCCCCACGCTCGCGGGAAAGCTGTTCTTTGTAAAGGAATTAGCGGGTCCTTTGATCCCCGACGTAAACTGAGAGCGCACTCATCGCCGTATACGAACTATGTGCGGCATATAGGCGCGGTAAAATAATGATAGGAGCAAAAATAAATGCTTGTAACTCTTAACGAAGTGCTTAAAAAAGCGCAAAAGGAAAAATACGGCGTGGGGCTTTTCAACACGACCGACACGGATATGTTGCAAGCCGTCATCGAAACGGCGGAAGAACTCAAAAGTCCCGTGATAGTCGGAACGGCGGAAGTTCTGTTGCCTTACGGCGAACTCGAACTCATAGCGCCGTCGGTAGTGGCGGCGGCGAAGCGCGCGAGCGTTCCCGTAGTCGTGCATTACGATCACGGACTGACTTTCGACCGCTGTCTGCAAGCGCTGAAACTCGGATTTTCGTCGGTCATGTTCGACGGCTCCGCAAAACCGTATGAAGAAAATATCGGCGAAACGCGCGAAATGGTGAAGATAGCTCACGCGTTCGGCGCGACGGTCGAAGGCGAGATCGGACACGTGGGAAGCGCGGACGCGGGCGACGAACTTTTATCCGATATGTACACGACGCCCGACGAAGCGAAGTCTTATGCGGACGCGACGGGAGTCGATGCTTTGGCGGTGGCTATCGGCACGGCGCACGGACTTTACAAAAGCAAGCCGAAGTTGAATATCGAGCGGCTCAAACAGATCCGCGCAAAAGTAGGCGTTCCGCTCGTTCTGCACGGCGGAAGCGGCTTGTCGGATGACGATTTCAGAAATACTATCGGCGCGGGCATCTCGAAAGTCAATATTTTTACGGATATGTGCGTTGCGGGATACAACGTAACGCTCGGAAAAACGAAAGAGAGCACGGGCATGAGCGACTATCTCGAAGCGCGCAACGCGAAAGTCGAAGCCATAAAGAAAACGGTAGCCGAAAAGATACGCCTGTTCGGTTCGGCGGGCAAAGCGTAAGGTTTTGCAAAAAGGCGCGAAAACAAGGTCAAGCGGCGTGAAAAGGAAATTTTCACTCCGCTTTTTCGCTTGCAAAATCATGAACTTTACTATATAATTATATGGAATAGACAAAAGGAAACGCATTATGAAATTAGGAGTAGTAGGTTTGCCCAACGTGGGCAAAAGCACGCTGTTCAACGCGATAACTCAGGCGGGCGCGGAAGCGGCGAATTATCCGTTCTGCACGATAGAGCCGAACGTGGGCGTAGTATCCGTTCCCGATACGCGCTTGGACGTTCTCGGCAAAATGTACAACACTAAAAAGATCACTCCCGCTTATTTGGAGTTCGTCGATATCGCGGGACTCGTAAAGGGCGCGAGCAAGGGCGAAGGGCTCGGAAACAAGTTTCTCTCGCATATCCGCGAAGTGGACGCGATAGTTCACGTCGTGCGCTGTTTCGAAGATCAGAATATAATTCACGTGGACGGTTCCGTAGACCCGAAGCGCGATATCGAAATAATAGATCTCGAACTCATTCTCGCCGATATCGAGAGCGTTACTAAGCGCATAGAGAAAAACGAAAAGCACGTAAAGGCGGGCGACAAAAAGTACGTTGAAGAAAACGAGCTTTTAAGGCGCATTCTCGCGCACTTGGAAAGCGGCAAGAGCATTCGTTCGATGACGTTCAAACCCGAAGAAAAAGAAGCGGTAGACACGTTTTTTCTGCTGACCGGCAAGCCCGTTATTTACTGCGCGAATATTTCGGAAAACGAGATAGGAAGCGAAAACGCGCACGTCAAAACGGTGAGAGCGATAGCCGAAAACGAAGGTAGCGAAGTGATAGTTATCTGCGCCAAAATGGAAGAAGAACTCACGAAGCTCGACGACGAAACGCGCAGGGAATTCCAAAACGAACTCGGGCTTGACGGCAGCGGACTCGACGCCGTTATAGTTGCGGGATACAGACTTTTGGGGCTTATAAGCTATCTTACGGCGGGAGAAAAGGAAGTACGCGCCTGGACGATAGAGAAAGGCACGAAAGCGCCCGCCGCCGCCGGAAAGATCCACACCGATTTCGAAAAGGGTTTTATCCGCGCCGAAATAGTTTCGTACGACGACCTTGTTTCCGCTGGCAGTATGGCGGCGGCAAAGGAAAAGGGCAAAGTCCGCCTGGAAGGCAAGGAGTATGTGATGCAGGACGGGGATGTCGTATTATTCAGGTTCAACGTATAGGCGGAATATACGGGCGCATATAAGGCTTCGCCTTGGCGTTCGCTACGCTCGGCTAAGAACGGCTACGCCTTTGGTTAATTGTTGATGATTTGTCGGTTTGACCAAGCAATTGTCATTTCGACCGTAGAGAGCGACAGCGAACGAAGCGGAGAAATCGCTTAAATTTTGACCTTATAAAAAATTTATAAAAATTCGAGAAAAATCATGACAGACTACAAAAAGACAATAGCGCAGAATATCGATATCGACGGGGCGGGCGAAGACGAGATCTACCCGCTTATCTGCTATCCCGCGGACGCGTCCATGGGAGATTATTCGCTTCCGTGTTTCAAGTTCGCCAAAACGCTCAGAAGATCGCCCGTGCAGATAGCCGCAGTGGTTGCCGAGAGCTTTAACGCGAAGGATACGGGCATGACCGCGGAAGCCGTTTCGGGCTACGTGAATTTTCGCCTTGACCGCGGCGCGTTTATAAAGGAAACAGTGGAAAAGTTTTTTTCCCGCGGCGAAGATTTCGCGCCCGCGGAGAGCAACGGCAAGACGGTCTGCATAGACTACTCGTCCATAAACATAGCAAAGCCGTTCCATATCGGTCATTTGCTGACGACGGTCATCGGCGGATCGCTGTACCGCATTTTCAAATTTCTCGGCTACAACGCCGTCGGCATAAATCACTTGGGCGACTGGGGAACTCAGTTCGGCAAGCTGATCTCGGCGTACAAGCGTTGGGGCGACGACGCGGACATAGAAGCGCGCGGCATCAACGCGTTGCTCGAACTTTACGTTAAGTTCCACGAAGAAGCCGAAAAGGACGAAAAGCTGAACGAAGAAGGCAGATCTTGGTTCAAGAAGATAGAAGACGGCGACGGCGAAGCGCTCGCTATCTTTTCGCGTTTCAAGGAAGTTACATTGCGCGACGTGGACAAGATCTACAAGCGGCTCGGCATAGAATTCGACAGCTATAACGGCGAGAGTTTCTATAACGATAAGCTCGCTGACGTCGTGAGCGAACTCGAAGCGAAAGGACTTCTGACCGAGTCGGACGGCGCAAAGGTCGTGGATCTCGAGAAGTACGGCATGCCGCCATGCCTTATCTTGAAGTCCGACGGAGCGTCGCTGTACGCAACGCGCGATCTCGCGGCGGCAAAGTACCGCAAGAAAACTTACGATTTCGACAAGAGCCTGTACGTAGTCGCGTATCAGCAGAACCTGCACTTTGCGCAGGTGTTCAAAGTCTTGGAGCTTATGGGTTACGAGTGGGCGAAAGATTGCGTTCACGTGCCGTTCGGTATGGTCAGCCTTGAAAACGCGGGCGCTCTCTCGACGCGCAAAGGCAACGTCGTATTCCTTAAAGACGTGCTCGACACGGCTGTCGAAAAGACGGCTAAGATCATAGAAGAAAAAAATCCGACGCTCAAAGACAAAGAAAAAACAGCCGACACGGTAGGCGTGGGGGCTGTCGTTTTCGGCGCGCTTTCGACTTCGCGCATAAAGGATATGGTTTTCTCGTACGACAAGGCGCTGAACTTCGACGGCGAAACGGCTCCGTACATTCAATACACTCACGCGCGTTGCCGCTCGATTTTAAGCAAGGCGCACAGCGATTTTTCGGGCAAAGTAGATTATTCGGAACTGACCGACGACGAGAGTTACGCCGTTATAAAACTTTTGTCGCGTTTCGACGAAACGGTTTCGTCCGCCGCCGAAAAATACGAGCCGAGCATAATAGCCCGCTATCTTATAGACCTTTCGCAGAGTTTCAACAAATTTTACATTTCGCACAGGGTCGTCGGGAGCAAAGCGCGCACGGCTCTCACGTATTGCGTAAAGAACGCGTTGAAAAACGGATTGAAACTCATTCTCATCGGCGCGCCGGATTCGATGTAGTATCAGAACGTAGTATTGAAATTCGTCGGCGTAAGATTGTTGTTATTCGAGTTGCCCGAGCAGGCGTTTAACAGCAGAGTTATTATGATGATCTCGTTTATGTTCGAAAATCCGCTCGCGGGGCAAGCGTTCGGGCAGTTGTCCCGTTCGTTCGACATCAGCAAAATGATCAATAAAAGTTTGAAAATTTCGTCTTGATCCATAGTACTTGCTCCCTTGACATTTTTTCGCAAACAAAGTCAAATTAACTCAAAATTATAAATTTTTCTCTCTTGACGCGGGATATATGCGCATATTACAATATATATAGCGGTATGCGCCGTATATATTTATATGAAAGGAGAGA
>DBEXQE010000255.1:0-6139 GCA_048167245.1 Christensenellales bacterium
AGCGAGGCGTGCGCTTGTTGTAACACAGTTTTATGGATACTCTGAAAGTAAGATAGGCAATTTGCATAAGCCGTGAAAGTTCGTCAATACGCCGTTTCTTTGTCAATAATTCTTTCTTTGCGGACTTAACAGCCTTTTCTGCAAGTTCGGCATTGCGCTGTAGAAATTCTTTCTTAATATTTTCTTCATCGAGAACGATTCTCTGTGCCATTGTCCGTATATCCCCGAGCACTATTTCTTCCAAGACCTTTGCGGATATATAATGCGATGAACACATATGTTTCCCGTAACGAGCATCGGTTGTGGACTTTGTCCCGTTATTTTGTTCTCCAAGTTTTCTTAATACCTCGCTTTTTGTATAGTTTGTTCCGAGCTTTGCCCCTCAAATAGGCTTCTGCTTTTGCGGATGGAGGTAAGAATAATCTTTGCCGCTTCTCGTTATCTCGACGCCGTAATACGCACTCGTAATCTTGAAATAGCTTTGCCGCAACTTCTTCCGCAAACTTATGAGCTTCTTGCGGAGTAAGGTTATCTTGCCGCGCACACGACAGTTTGAAGTGGTAATACTTGCGCTCGTTATATCCTTTGCCTTTTCCGTACATAGCCGCAGTTTCCTCAAATTGCTTGGCGTAGTCCTCATCCTCGAACAGATTTCTTACCGAGGTTATTTCCGCTTTCTTCGGGTTTGTTATGTATCCGATAGCCGATTGTGGCTTTGCTTTTCCCGCACTGCATTTAAGAAGCGGCATTACGTACCGCCCACGGCTACGGCAATTTTACGGTATAAATTCTTGAGTTCTCCAATACAGTCCTTTAACTCTCGTTCCGTTTCTATGCCGTAATAATTATTCCTTACCGCTTGATTGAGATTGTTGCCTTGCCGTTTTAGTTCGGTCAAAATTCCTCCCGCGTGCTCGACTGCGATGATAGGCTTACCCTTAATCGCTCTTATTACAAACTCGGTCATAGTAAGTCCGCTTTTACGAAATCGGATATAAGCCCCGAGTTTTCCGCCGCTCTCGTAAGCCCGAGCCGCAATGCGCGCTCCTTGAATACGGAACGCAAAGTCGTAAGTTCGACGGGCGAAATTTCGTCTGCATAGAGCGTGAGCATTATATACGCCGGAGAGAGCCATTCCGTTTCTATATGCGCTTTGAGCACAGCGTACTGTTCGGGATCTAATGATCCATACTTATCGATCACCGCGAAAGCGTCATCCAAAATAGCCATCTGTTTTTCCAATACTCCTATCGGGTAGCAGTTCTTGTTGTCTATTTTCTGGTACACGCCCGATATGTTCAACTCGTTGTTCAGTTTTGTCTTGTGTAAGCGCATTTGAGTGAAAAGTTCTTTCATTGCGGGCGCGGCTTCGCGGTACATAGCGTCGAACCAGTCGTCTATAAGTTTTCCGCTGTCGAGCGAAGTGTTCCACGCAAGTTTTGCGTCGATATACGCTTTGAGAGTATGAAAGCCCGTTGCGACTCCCTGCTGTCCGCCTTGCGCCTGATTGAAATTCATATAGCCGCCGTTCGCGCGCATAAACTGATAACTTTCGGTATTGTAGAACGAAAAGCTGTCGTAAAAATACATCATCTGCGTGAAATTGGTCGAGTAGTTCCACATATAGATCTTATCCGAAATGCTCGCCCACTTCTCGAAATTCTCTCTGTAACCCGCATTTTCCTCAACGTAAAAATCTTTTTCGTAATCGGTATTTATCGGAGCGAGCCATACCGAAACGCCGTCGTCGCATCTTAGTTCGGGAGCGTTGGGCTCATATACTCCCTTTTTGTTTGCGGTTGACGGAGCTTCTATAAGCATGCTGTAAGCAAAGAACAGTATTTCGAAATCGTCGCGGTAATACTCGGCGTTTTCGGGTAACGCCATCCAAGCGCGGACATACTTGTTTATTTTGTTAGTAAGAATTATGCAAGCCGCCGAATCGGTACCGTATTTGGCTTTGGACGCAGCGCACGCGTCGCAAGCGCAAAGCTCGGGATTATCTTCTATCGTTATCGTAGCCGTATTTCTCAGCGGCCAATCCTTAGGCGTGTACGCTTTGAGCGACGCTTCGATCTTCATCGCGCACTCCTGCGCCAAAAGCTCCAACTCGTTTTCGTCGCCGTGAGCAGTATAGCATATTTGTCTGCCGCGGCTCGAATACCAACCCGGGTGCGTCTCCGAATACTGCTCTTTCGGAACGTAGCCGCGTAGCGTATTGTGCGCCGTATAACCCGTAACGCGTTTGTCTACAATGCGATTTTCGCGGTTTTGCGCTTTCTCCTCGTCGGTCGAACCTGCCCAATTCGGGTGGATCGGGAGTTGAAGATTTCCGTATCCGTACGGTTCGCGGTAGCGGTAGCCCGCGTAGCCGCTCGAATTGCTTATAAACCCGTAATTCGCGCAACGCAAAGCAAAGTCGGGTATATCTTTTACGTTGAAGTTTCTGAGTTTCGCGTCCTTTACGTCTTTGTCGATGACTATGCAATCGGTAAAGTAGTACTCGTAATTAAACATTATACTCATAAAATCATATACCGCATACACGGTGCCGTATGACGTGCCGCCGCAAAGATACACGGTGTCGCCCTTTGTAACAATTATGAGTCCGTCCATACCGAGTTCACGCTTCGGAAGCTCTATTCCCGAGCTTGCAAGCATAGATGTTTCGCCGAGCGAAATATACTTACCGCCGTCATGCCGTCTGCCTTGATCTCTCTCGACGCCGAGAGTTATTCCGGTAGCTTCTTTCAACAGCGTATTGAACTCATCTCTCGCCACTCTTTCCACGTCGGTCGATTCCTGCGGCAAGATTATTTTGTAATCCGACTTGCCGTCTTTTACAAGGTATTTATCCGCTATCTCGGGCGCGGTAAAATCGTGTACGCCGCCGCCGAAAGTCGTTTTTTGTTGCCCCGTTTTTTTGTTGCAAGCGCTCGCGCCGAAAACAAAGCAAACACAGAGCAGAACCGAAATAATTTTTACCAAACTGTTTTTCATATACTTTGTTCTCCTTTTTACTTGACGAAGAGTCTGTAACTTACCGTTGACGAGTTGCCCGACGGGTCGACGCAGTAATAGTAAACGGTGTAGTAGCCTTTTTCGGTCGGTTTGAATTTTCCGTCGGTTATCGCGAACTTCGAATAATTGCTCTCGCGCACTATAAGAACCGCAACCGCAAGTTCACCGCTTTGGTTATATTCGTCGTTTATCGAATATTCCGCGATCTTATATTCTTTGTTGACTTTTATGTTTACTACGGAATTCGGCTCGACTTTTTTAAGGCTTATGGCGGGTGCCGTTTCGTCCCTTACGATAAACGAATAATTGACTTCGGACACGTTGCCGTAGTTGTCGGTCGCGCTGTAAATAACTCTGTAATAGCCGAGCTTATCGAGCGTAAACGAATATTCTTTCGTTACGTCGTTCGCGGCGCCGTTCAATGCCGTACCGTCGTTTGCCGTAACGACAGCGCCGTCGTACAGAACGCGGACGTTAAGCGCGCTCCTGTCTATCGGCGAGATCACGTCGATCGCTTCCGCGCCGTAAATTTTAACGACGGAACCTTTCGCGTAGTAGCCGCCGACCTGCGGAACGGATATTATCGGGTTGGAAATATCGGTCGAACCCGTCGTGAACTGTGCGTTGCAAAGCTGAGAAATATACAGCGACTTTTGCTCGTCGGTGAAACCAGATCCGCCTGCGGAGAAATCGCCTATATCCACGCTTACGGAACAAGCGTCTCTTTCGAACGGGAATACGTAGTCGAAACGCAACGTATTGTTCAGCGTGAATTTGGATATGTTCGCATTGTAAACGAGCGAGAACGCCCCGCCGTCCGTAAAGCTTATCTCTGTTTTTACGTTACAGCCGTTATCCGCGCGCAAATTCACCTTGCCGTTCGCGTTCGAAAGCTCTATCCAGCCCGCTTCGGTCTTATCGTAGAAACTGCCGATATTTATGCGGAGCTTGTTGTACGCCGCGTTTTCGGGCAATACGAAGTGCAGGGCGAAATAACGCGATGACACCGGATTTATATAATCGAGCGTGTTCGTCCCCGTCGTCGTTCTCGACACAAAGCGCGTATTCGCCGATCCCGCCGTCTTTTCGAAATCGCCGACGAAGAAAGTCGAGTAGTCGGTTACTTCGACTTCTATCTCCTGACCGAACGAGTTTATTATTCTTTTCGTCTTGCTGTTGATTATCCTGTATTCATCCGTTACGTAATCTTCCGCGCCGACAGCCGAATACTTGAACATTACGGTTTCTTCGCCCTTTATCTCGATTGAGTCAAACGACGCGTTTTGCCAATCGCCGTCGTCGAATTTGACTGCAAGCGCAGTCGCAACGGGTGCGGCGGCGCTTCCCGAAAACTCGTAAGCCGTAAACGGTTCGAGCGCATACGTATAATCTTTTATAAAGTAGTCGTATAAAAGCGGCTCGCCGACAAAGCGCACTTTATCCGACGAAACGACCGTCAGCTTAACGCTCTTGCTCACGGTATACACGTTGTCGCGACAAGTATATATTATTTCGTATTCGCCGATCTCGGTAGGAACGAATTTACGCGAAACCGTATTTATTTTGTCCTTTTTTCCGCTCGGAGACACCGCAGTTATTTCAAACGAAATTTCATTATTTACACCGCGGTACGAACATTCGGGGACCTGTTCGTCGTAGCCCGCCTTGTATTCGGACTGCGGGGTCCAGACCGAAATATCTATCGCGTCGTTCATCTTTTCGCCGCTCTGATCTTTGTCCAGACAGTTAACATGCAACAACTCGCGCCCTACGTTTCCGTACAGATCGCGCGCTTCGTAAACAATAGTATAAACGCCTGTCTCGTCGAGTGCGAAAGAGTTATCCGAAACGTTCACGCTTATTCTTCTGTCGGACGCGTAATTGCGGTAAACTTTCGTCGTAACGCCGCCCGTAAGATTGATATCGACAGCCGTCGCATCGGGGATCTTAAACCGCGTGCCTTTTACTCCGTATACGCCGTTTATATCCGTAAGATTTGCATCGATACTTATCGAAGGACCTGTTTCGTCTTTGTAATTCCGTTCACGCAGATCTTCGCCGCCCGTGCCGAATATGCTTGCTATCTTTATATTAACGGAATTTTTCACGTAATCGCTCGCGAACATCGAAAGATATACTTCGCCCGTCTTAAATCCGCCGAAAATATCTTCGCCGTGGAAATCGGACTCGTTAAGATCCGTTACGGGCGCTACGCCGTAAGTAGACACTTCTTTATAAACCCACATAGTGTCGGGATCGTAAGTCCATATAAACGGCGCATTTTCCGGACCGTAATATCTGGAACTGTTACCGTAATTTACCAAGCTGTTCTGATAATGTAACAAATAGAGCTTACCGTTTAACCGAATGTGTCTGGAATTTGCGGTTGACGGTCTTATCGGCTCGTCATCGGGACGCAATTCCAACCCCGTGGCGCGCTGATTGTTCGACCCCGCACGCAGATAAAACGCATTCCCCGTTTCAGTCGCGATCGTAGCTATAAAATCCACGTAAATACTCGGATCGTACGCGTCCGTTATGCGTACGGTGATCTCGTAAACGGGTTTATCTTCTCTTATTACGAAATTCGGTGCATAATTTATTATTTCGGTCAATCCGTGCGCGTTCACGTTGAACGGCACGTTGTAATAGAACGTATCGCCATCGACGAGCGTTACGCTAAGCGTTTTATCGTCTTCCGAAAACTCGACTTTAGACGAATCGGACGACGTCATATAATTTTTGTTCGTAACGGTAAAGCTCTTTTCGGCTATGGATGATTTACCGGCTTTGTCTACGTAGTAATACCTTACGGTGTACTCTCCGAGCGTTTCGAGCAAATGCCGACCCGCCGAATACGTAGAGCCGTCGGGACTTACAAACACGACTTTCGTCGGAGAATAACTCTCCCCGTTCGCCGTAAAAGTAACGTCTTTCGATATCTCCACCGTTTCGCCCAAGCGGTAATTGTCTTTCAAGCCCGTTTCTTCCGCTACCGTAACGGCGGCGTGCATCGAAAACGGATCTGCCGCAAGCAGACCCAAGCACAGAGCTATAACGGTAACGATAAGCACGACTGCGTAAATCGTTTTGCGGCTTTTCAATGATTTTATCATCT
>DBEXQE010000256.1:0-3655 GCA_048167245.1 Christensenellales bacterium
GAAAACGATTATCGTCGAAACGATCGCGCCGTTATATTTGTCCTGCATTGCTCTGCAAGCGTCGCAACGGCACATATCGTAGTTGTCCGCTATGCCGAGCTGCACCGAAGAATATAAAGGATACCGATCGCGCGGATAAAACATAAGCGACTGTTCGATTTTTTGCGCGCACAGATCTACCATAAGATCGAATTCCGACTTGTTTCCGCGCGCCGTATAGCAAAGCTGTCCTTTCGCGTTTCTCGTCGAATAAAAACTCGGATGATCTTCGAGATATTTCTCGGTCGGAAGATAATAGAAACAGTTATGATCCGCCGCACTCGCCGAGCTCCGGTCGTCCCCGACGTGGATCGGGATAGTGCGTTTCCAATAAGCGTCGGTCGCGCGCAGACGGTACGCATACATTTCGTCGTTGTAATCCGACGTAGACGAATACATGATCCCGCTCCCGCGTCCGCGGTAATCTATATCGGGAATATCCGTTACGTCGTAATTCATGAGTTTGAGCGACTTGACGTTTTTTTCAAGCGTATAACAGTCTTTCGTATAAGTTTCGAACCCGAAATTCAGATTCAGAAAATCGTACACCGCGTTAAGCACGCCCGAATCCGCTCCGCCGAGAAGAAATACGGTATTATCCTTTGTGATAATGCGTACGCCGTCTTCTTTAAGCTCGCCGAAATTCACATCGAGTCCCGAAGTTCTGTAAAGCGTCGTGTTTCCCAAAGAGATATATTTGTTCTCCGCGCTGTGTTGCAGATCCGTATCGAAAGTCCATTCGAGCGTAGCTCCCGTCGCTTCGCCGAACAGCGTGATAAGTTCCGTTTTCGCGTAATCCATTTCCGCCGAATCGGAAACGGGCATTACGATCTTATACTCCGTAGAACCGTTTTCGAGCAACCAACGGTCCGTTTCGGTCTGCGCAAAATCGTGCGTCGTATCCGTCTCGTTCCCGGTATCCCCGCCCTTGTCTTTCGAGCGCGAACATGCCGAAAATCCCATTACAAGCGCCAATACTATGCAAATAATACTCGTTAATTTTTTCATTTTCATATTTCCTTTTTATTTCGCGTTTACGAGATAAGTCGCGTATGCCGTATTGCCCGCCGCGTCGGAGCAGTAAACGTACACCGTATAAACGCCCGCTTTTTTAAGCGTGAACGTGTCGCGCGTAGAGGCTGCTCTGATACCTTTTTCGCCGTAAACGGCTATGAATACGTCGAGTTCGTCGGACGGCGTAATGTTGTCGCTTACCGTATACGCGATCGGAGAGATCGGCGTATTCAGAGATACGGAAACGGCTTCTCCGCCGTAATTCGTAAACTCGATCCGCGGGGCTATGTTATCGTTTACTCTTATAGTCCAACGTATATCGTCGCTTCTGCCGGCTCCGTCCGTATATCTGTAAACGATAAGATACGTTCCGAAATCCGAGATCTTGAAACTGTGATCGCCGTACGCCGACGCGTCTCTGAGCTCCGTGCCGCTCTCGGAACGAAGCGTTACGCCGTCTTTATATACGCTGACTTTGCAATTCGAATTCGGCGACGGAGAAAGAACGTCCGCGACGTCGGGCTTTGCGAGAGTTATAACGTCCCCCACGCTTGCCACGCGATCGGGGTTTTCGACCGTAAGGAGCGGTCTTATGCTATCCGACGAAACGTAATATCCGAACGTTTGATTGCATACGGAATAAACGTTGAATTTGCCCGCCGAAGAATTTTCTTCGAATTCTATCGAAAACAATATCTTATCGGTAACGAACGATAGCGGATATTCGAAAATGCTCCCGCCCAAACTTATCGATCCCGACGAGTAAGCGACGGTGAACGGCGCGCCTATCCAACTGCCCGAAACGGGTCTTTCCATGCCGTCGAGCGAAACGCCGCTTGCGGAAAAGCGTATGCGAGCTTCGTTCGCATGATCGTAATAGTCCGTAAGCACGATCGTGAACGCTCCGTTTCTCATGTTTTCCGAAACGGAAAAACGGAAACCGAATTTCGACAGCAACAACGGATTTACGAAGTCGAGAGTTCCCGCCGATCGAGCCGTCAAAGCGTACGAAACGTAATCGGGATCGTTCTCGGAAACGCTTCCGACGTAATCACCGGCAAAGTAAGCGGCGAGATCGAAGTTTTGGCTCTTATACCCTACGTCCGTTATCTTCACGGTTTCGCTTTCGATATAAGTATTCTCGTTATTCGCGCAAGTAAATCGGATAACGGCGGAAGTATTTCCCGTTACCGTAAACGAAGCGGGATCGAAGCGGGTGAATTCTCCGCCGTCGTATTTGATATACGCGTTGACTTCCGCTTCCTTGGGATCCTGCGCGGTGTAGAGATGCGCTTTGTTAACGTCAACGGAATATTCTGCGCCTTTGATGAGATATTTCGGCAAACCTATCGCGTCGCTTTCGAAACGGTAAATTCCCCTGTCTTCCGCCGTGAAATCGTAAGAATAGCTTCCGCTGTACAAATCGTCGTAATAAGAATATTTTACCGTATAGCGTCCCGCGCGGTCGAGCAGGAATTTTTCGGACGGCGACGAAAGCGTTACGACGCGACCGTTCGGATAAGCGACCGAAACTTCCACCGTAGCCTTTCCGTTCAGAGAAACGGCGGTATAACCGTCGGCGGAAACCACCTGTCCCGCCGCCGCGTCCGTTATTTTATCGCAGGAAAATTCTATTCCTTCTTCGCCCGATCTGACCGCGTGCATAACGAGCGTCTTTTTACCGACGTTGCCGTACGTATCGGCTACGGTGTAAACGGCAGTATACGTTCCGAAAACGTCCGGCAGAAATTTTCCGTCCTGAACGCTCACGTTTCTCTGAAAATCGGTGCCGTAGCCGTAGAACACGGCGCAATCCACTTCGCCGACTATGCCGTTTACGTCGTGCGCGACTGCCGACGGAAGCGTAAGGCTCACGCCCGCCATAATGTTTATCTCGTCGCCGTCCGTACTCAATTCGATTTCGGGCGGCACGTTGTCGCTAAGCATGATCGGCGCAAGCGCGTCGCCTTTTACTCCCGCAAGCGACGCTATCTCGACAGGCACGGAATTTGCGCCGACGAGAGTGTTTGCGGTTATCGAAAGATAAACTTCGCCCGTCGTAAATCCGTCGAAAGTATAATTGTACAGATCCGAGTTGTTAAGTTCGGACACGACTCTGTTCACGGGTCCTTCCGGGGCGGTATCGGTATATATGCGTATGTTCTTTCTGTTTTCGGTATTCAGCGAAAGAGTTATGTTGTTGTAGCGGTCCTCGGTCATTCCTGCGTGATTTTCTTTTTTGCGGTTGCCGGGGATAGCCGTTCCGTTGTCGTTCAGCTTATAAACGGTTCCGTCTATGACCGTCGTACGCGTTCCGGACGCTCTGTTCCACACGCCGCAAGTTCCGCCGCCGTTCGCCCCTGCGAGAATATACGTTTCGCTGTACGCCACTTTGCTGTACACGATATCGAGATAGACCGACGGATCGTAGCAGTCCGTTAGTCTGACCGTGAGCTTGCGCGCTATCGGTTCGAAATGCATACAGTTGAAACTTATGATCTCGGTCTCGGACTTTTCGTAAACGTTAAAAGGAGCGTTATACGTGAAAGTTTCGCCCGCGGCGAGCGTAAGTTGCAGACCCGTTACGTCGCTTCCGAAATAT
>DBEXQE010000257.1:0-7324 GCA_048167245.1 Christensenellales bacterium
TTTTTATATCTATATTTCCGATGAGTTTCGAGTTCGGGATATAGATCTTTTCGGTGCGGGCGATGCGGTCGTATTCGGGAGCGACTTCCTTACCGTTCACGAAAAAGCGCTTTGCCCTGCCCGGATCGCAACGGCTTTCGATATTCAGCGTCGCGCCCTTAACGTTTATCTTTATCCTGCCGTTCGCCGAGCCTATCCCGCGCGCGGGGCAGATACTCACGCCGCCGAGATCCGGATTCACGCCGAACACGCAACGCACGAGCACTTTTATGAGCACGTTCGCACTGCCCGTGAACCAATCCGACATCGACTCGCCGTCAAGCCCGTATTCTTCGTTGTACGAGTACGAGTTCGACATGATAAACGGCGTAGTGGAAAGCGATCCGTGCGTTACGGGCAAAACCTTGTAAAGCTGTTCCCACGCAAAGTCGCTCTCGCCCATTTCGAACAGCGCCCGTATCCCGAACAGCGTGGCGTGAACGTAGGTCGCGGCGTTTTCGGCGGTGCCGCGCGGCAGATTGACTATCCTGCCCACGCCCTTCATGCCGAGCGGGAAATAAGGTTCGAAAGTTTTAAGCCCGTACTTACTATCGAGCCTGCGCATCGACGCGAGAATATCTTCGCGCAAAGTTTCGTCGCCGTCGCGCAACATATCCGAGATGACCCAGAACGCGTTAGCCGTCAGCCCGTCGCGCGAAGCCCCGTCGGGGTCGCGGTAACTGCCCACTTTGTAGCTTACCTTGTCGCCCCAACCGTGCAGGATCTTGCGCTCCGAGCCGTTCTTTTCGACGGCATACTTTTCAAGCCCCGCCTTGACAGTCTTGCGAGCCGCCGTATAAGTATTTACAAGATCGTCGCGCTTGCCCGTCGCGCGCAGTATCTCGCACATCTGCTTCAAGTTGTTGTAGAATTGAAGCGTCGCCATGACCGACACGCCCGAGCCGTATTCTTCGCTTCCGTCGAGCGACACGCCGAGTCCGTCGAGCGCGTCGTTCCAGTCGCCGTACATTACGCGCAGACAGCCCGTATACTTGCGGTCGATCTTATCGACCATGTAGTCCGTTATGCGGATAAGGTGATTAAGCACGCTGTCCCTTTCGGAGCACGCGTAAACGTTGTAGCCCTTGTACTCGTAGTAGCCGCAGATCTCGTCCAAAATCGAATAGTCGCCGGTAAAGCCGAGATAAGAGTAAAGCGTGTCTATTATCCAAACGCCCTGATCTATAAACGGGCGCAGATCGAGTCGCGGCAACGCGCCGACTTTGGGCGGGAT
Source organism: Christensenellales bacterium (assembly GCA_048167245.1). Taxonomy (GTDB): domain Bacteria; phylum Bacillota; class Clostridia; order Christensenellales; family Pumilibacteraceae; genus RACS-047. Next base: position 1,274 of record DBEXQE010000257.1, read on the forward strand.
CGAATACTGACGCGGCGGGCGTCCGTCGTTGCCTATAAACGACATGGCTTCGAGAATTTTCGCCCTGCAATCGGTCGGGTTCCACATAAGCGCGGCTTCGAGCTGTTGGAACACGTCGCGCACGCCCAAAAGCGAAACGCCCGAGTTTTTTGCGAGCGCGGCGAACTCGACCTGCCGCCTTACGTTTTTGATAAAGCGGTTGAACACGCCGCAGTTCAGCTCACCGAGCGAGTTTTCGCCGAACTCTATCTCGGTAACGGACGCATTTTTCTTCGCGTTAGCCTTTTCCGCCGCCGCAACGTATCCGTCGAATTCGTTTTCCGAAAGCGAAACGGAGCAGAGTTTTTCCGCATCGGGTTTCGAAAACGCGCAAGTCAGTTTGTAATCTATCTTAAAGTCTTCCCCGCCGCCGAGTTTCAACTTGACGATCTCCGCCGCGACAGCGGTGTCCGTGAAGCGGGTGTTCGTCTTTTCCTTTGCGATATGCCCCGTGCGCAGACAGTCGGCGCAGATTATCGGAACGTTCGTGCCGCCCGTGTACGCCGTGCGCGCCGTGGTGCGCTCTGTTTTATCGACTTTGTTCGCGTCGTAAGTCCTGACGATAACGCCGTAGTTTTCGAGATGAGTAGTGCGGTCGAGATCTTCGACGCTTCCGAACAGATAGCCGTTTTCGGTAACCTTACACTCCTTGAACCAATTCGTTTCGACGCATTCCGCCGAGTCGTGTTTCAGAAGGCAGTTCAGATACGGCGAGAGATATATCTCTTTTTCGTCCTTGCCCGTGTTCTGCGCGTAGAGCGTGAAGCAGACTTCCTTTTTGTCCGTAACGAACGCGCGCAATGCGAAAGTAACTCCGTCCCTGCACGCGATATAATACGCCGCTTCGGGCGTGTAGACCGTGTACCGCTCCGAATCCCTGTCGCACGGCAACGCGGTAGTATCAAACAGCGAAACGGGGAAATACGTTCCGTCCTTGCCCTTAACGCCGCCGAACGCCGTAAAATACGGTTCTTTTCCGCCGCTTGCGGGCAAGACCACGTAAAAAGTGCTTTCGTTCACGGAGATATAGCCCGACGAATACGCCCAAAGCGTAAATCCGTCCGCGCTGTACGGGTAACGGCTGTCGCCCGTTTCGCGCTTTAAGCAAGCTATATCGTAGTCGCCGAGAAAATAACAGTTTTCGGGCAACGCCGCCGCTTTGCGCTTGTTTTCGTCGCGCTCTATCCCGCGGATCTTATTCAAAAATTCTTCTATCTTTTTTTTCATAATTTTAACCCTTCGTCGACGCGCCTTAACTTGCGCTTTAATTTTTCCACGGTGCGCAAAGTTTCGTCTTCGTCTTTCATTTCGACGGCTATGCGGAACAGCGGTTCGGTCCCCGACGCGCGCAGAAGCGCCCAACACCCGTCGTCGAAGTAATATTTTACGTTGTTATTGAACGCGTGAACGCGCTTTGCGCCCAGATCGTCGCCGCCGTCCTTTTTAAGTTTTTCCAGAACGTTCATGTCCGAAACTTCGCAGACGCTCTCGTGCCATCGGTAATCGTAGCCCGCGAACGCTTCGACTTCCTTTACTATCTCCGAAACGGGCTTATCCATTATTATGCGCATTTCGGCGAAAAGCGTTGCGGAAAACGTGCTGTCTTTGCCGAAAATGTAATTTCTGACCGTAAGTCCGCCCGAGCTTTCGCCGCCTATCAGCGCGTCGGTTTCCATGATCTTTGCGGAAACGTTCTTGAACCCTACGTCGACTTCGTGGCACTTAAAGCCCATTTTTTCGGCGAGCATGTCGAGCAGTAGCGAAGTCGAGCAGTTTTTGACGACGTCGCCTTTCATTCCGCGGTAGCGCACGAGATAATAGTACAGGCACGCGAGAATTTCGTTGCTCGAAACGGGGTCGCCGTTCTCGTCGAGAACTCCGAGCCTGTCCGCGTCGCAGTCGGTCGCCATGGCGAAGTCGTAGCCGTTCTCGACCACCTTGCTTTTAAGGTGCGCCATGTTTTCTTCGGTCGGGTTGGGCGCTACGAAACCGAAAAACGCGTCGCGGCTGTCGTTTATAACGTCGAAACGGGCGATATTGAGCCGCTTTGCTATCTTTTTAAGTCCGATCGCGCCCGTGCCGAACATATCGTCGAACAGTATTTTCGCGTTATTGTTCTTTATTTTCGGGTCGATGAACGAAATTATGTCGTCGATATACTTTTCTATATGCGAATAGTCCTTTACAAGCCCTTTTTTCTTCGCTTCGGCAAGCGGCATAGCGTTCACGCGCGAAACGGAATTTATGACTTTTTCGAGTTCGTCGGTGAATTCCACGTCCGCGTCCGTTCCGTTTTTGCGGAACACTTTCACGCCGTTGAAAACGTACGGATTGTGGCTCGCGGTGATCATCACGCCGAGTTCGCTTTTAAGCTCTTTCGTCGCGCTCATGACCACGGGAGTCGAAGTCGCGCCGTCGCTTAAAAGTACGGTGATCCCGCCCGCCGCCAGAACTTCCGCGACCCATTCCGCAAATCGGTCGGACATAAAACGGAAATCGTAGCCTATAACGATCGGCTTATCGACCCAGCCGTAACGGACCGCGATATCCGCCAAGCCCTGCGCTATTTTCTGTACGTTTTCTTTGGTGAAGTCGTCGGCTATCACGCCGCGGAATCCGCCCGTCCCGAATTTTATCATTGTCTTTTAAGTCTTGCTCCCTAATGTTTTATCTTTCCGATACAGTTTTATCTATAACGTAGGCGACCGCCTTGTCTATCGCGCCGACTACCGTGCCGTCCATGGGATATCTGCCGTAACGGATCTTCAAGTTCGAAATATCGAAGATCCTTTCGTCGCGCATATAATTTTCTATGCTTTGCAGATATTTCTCGCCGAACCGCCGAACTTTGCCGTTTATTATGATATCGCGGCAACCCGTAATGCCGAGAATACAGCGAATAAGAAGCGACGCTCCGCGCGCGCTCTTTTCCACGGCGGCGACTTCCTTTTCCGAACCGCTCTCGTAAGATGCGACGAACTTTTCGAAACTTGCCGCGTCGTCCGCTTTATAGCCGCACGCGCCGAGCATCGCGTTTATGCCGCATACGTCTTCGTAGACGAAAACCTGCCCGTCGTAAATGAACGGTACGGCTCCGAGTTCCGCCGCAAGTCCCCTGTCCCCTTCGAAATTTTCGCCCGAAAACCACAGCGCGCCGCCCATGCCGTAGTCGATATAAAACAGCGCGGAGTCGCGACGGGTCCCGCCTTTCCGCTTTTCGGCGAGCATTTGCAGGCTTGCGTCGTTTGCGAGAACGGTCGGGATCGAAAACTCGTTTTCGAACAGCTCTATCATATTAACGTCTCGGCAGTCGCGGTACTTGTACGCCGCCATATGCACTTTGCCCGTTTCGGAATTTATCTTACCGGGAACGCCCACGCAAATGCACTTTACGGGTATCTCGCTCAGACTCAGAACTTCTCTCACCGTTTCGATAACTTTGTTCAGAACTTCGCGGGTGATTATCTCGCTGTCGGCGATCTCGCGACTTATTAAGATCTCTTTCGTAAAGTCGGCAAGCGCTATCTTTATGTTGTCGGACGAAAAGTCGACCGCTACGACGGCGGCGAACTTCGGGTTGACCATAAGGTCCACCTTGCGCCGACCGCGCAGATTAGTCTCGACTTCCGCGCCTTCCGCGATAAGCCCCATTCCGATCAGCTGTTCTATAATAAACGTGAGCGCGGGATTGCTGAGCTTTGCTTTCTTTGCCAGATCGCTCCGACAAAGCGTTTCTTTCGATAGCAACCGCATTACGAGTTTTATATTCGTATCTCTGATCGCGGCGGGCTTCTGTCCGTTGTTACTTGTCATTATGCCGAACACCTTTTGTTTTTTTTACTTTATTTTCAACGATACGTTATCCGCGTACGCCGTTCCGCTTTCCGAAACGATCTTTACGGTCATGTTCTCGCTGTTCGCGGGAGCAACGACTTCGCCGCCGATCTTCGCGAACGCCGATCCCGTAGACGAGAACGTTTTCGTTCCCGAAGTCAACACCGTTCCCGCGCGGGAGCGGAAAGTAACTTCTATCTTCGCGTTGCCTTTCAGATAAGCCGACAGATCGTACTTGAACCCGCCGTACACGGCTGTTACCGTCTGCGACGCGCTCGCGCCCGCGGGAAGCGAAAGACCCTTTGCGCCCTGATACTTAGCCGCCTGAGCCGTGCTTATCGCCGCGCCGCCCGTTTTTGCCCAAGCGTCCGCGCTTCTCTCGAACGTGCCGTTCGAAATATAGTCGGTTGCGGGCATTGCTACGGGAGACGACGGATACTGACCGTCAGTCGCATGTGCGCCGGGGTTCGGCGCGGTAGGCTGAGCGTCCGCTCTTTCGTTGTAAGGTTCGTACGAAACCCAATCGACCATCATATAGTCGGTGTCGAAATCGGGATCGCCGCACCAGCGGTTAGGCAACCAGCAACCGATCTCGAAGTAACCGGGGATCGTAGGGATCACTGTCGTAGCCGAACAGGTCTTAACGCCGTCGACGTAATAGTCGATACGCGGCGTAGGCGAAGTGTGCCATTCGAAGCTGTACAAGTGCCACTTTCCGTCGTTTGCGGGACTTGCCGTCTTAGTCCCTACCGAAACAGAATTCGTTTCCGCAAGCCAGTTCGTGTTGAGCACGCTGTCGTAACCGATCTCGGTGCCGTCGAGATCACCCGACTGCGTACGGTGTCCCGGCAATTCTATATCTATCTCGTGATTGACGTTGCCGTTGTCAGCGTAGTAGAAAGTCCACATAGCGTTGCAACCGCCCAAGCGCGGCATAACTTTCATTGCGACGGAATATTTTCCCGCACCGTAAGTCTTCTTCGAAATAAGCACCGCGCCAGTCATGGGGTTATCGGTCGAATACTTTCCCTGAACTTTCAAAAGCGCAATGCCGTCGGCGGTGTAGGACACGTTCTGCGGAATACAACCGTTCCAATGATCGCCTGCCCACGCCCTGTTTGCGATATACCACTTTTCGGGGCTTACTCCGTGCGAAAAGTCGTCGATCAAATTCGCGGTAGGCGCTTTTATCCTGCCGCTCGGCAGATACTCGGGAGCGCCCGGAACGGGCGTATCGGGAGTGTCGGGATCGGTCGGATCTTTCGGGTCGGTAGGATCGCTCGGCGTATCGGGATCCGTAGGATCGCTCGGATCGCTCGGATCGGCGGGTTTCCCGGGAGTTACGGGATACTTAACGGTAAAATCTTTTTTAACGTATTTGCTCCTGTTCTCTTTCGATACCGCGGTTACGGAAAATTTGTAACCGTTCGGAACGCCCGCTTTAAGCGTCATAACGTAATCGTCGTCGATCGACACGTATTCGCCCGTTTCGTCTATTATAAAAATAACCGTTTCGTCGTTTGCGCCCGTTATCTCTATATCAAGTATAACGCTACCGCCCTTGTCCGTGCAAACGATTTCGCCGTCGTTTTGCAAAAAAATTTTTATTTTATCGTTCGGCTCCGCCGACGGCGTCGCCAAGGTGCAACCCGTACACATTGCAAAACAAAGGCATAGCGTCAAAAATAAACCTAAAAACTTTCTCATATTTTTTGCCGCCTTTTATTAAGTTATTAAGTTGTGATCTGCGGCTTCGAAGGTCGGGCGGCTCAAAAAAGCCGCCCCGTTTTACCTTCGCCGCGCTATTTCGCGTTTACGCCCGATATTACGTTGCAGGCGTAGACTTAACGCTACAATTATTTATAAGCGTGGGATACTGCCCTTCTTCTACGTGTTCCATCGACCAAATATTCGTATCGAACGCCGAATACGTTGCCACTGTCTGCAATTCGGCAGTGGTTTTTATGCAAGCGACATCAAGATCTGCGTTTTCTCCGTTCATAACTTGCGTAATATGCGTTACGGTCGTATCAACAAAGCAGTTTTTAATCGTACCGTTATAATCTTCGCATATAATTCCCATAGCCGTAGATGTACCATTATTCTCTATTTGAATAAGAACGGTATATATACAGTTTTCTATGGTGCCGTAATTAGCAAATGCAATGCCAGCAACCC
>DBEXQE010000258.1:0-3682 GCA_048167245.1 Christensenellales bacterium
AATTCGTCGAAACTCATAAAATATATAGTTGTTTTTCTTGCCGTGTCGGCGGTGCTGTCGTCCAAGATGCTCGGATTCCGGTTGCTCGGCAAGGTTTTCGAGTACGCCGTGGTCATAGTCGTGGCGATAGTCGTCATCATGTTCCCGCAGGAACTGCGACGCTCCGTTCACATGCTCGCAAGCCCCAAGGACGAATACGATACGTTCTCGACCAAGTACGATTGCTCCGACGAAGAACTCGAAAGCGCGATAGCCGAGATAGTCCGCGCCGTTCAGAATATGGCGAAAAAGAACGTCGGCGCGCTTATAATCATCGCTCCCGACAACGTGCCGGAACATATTCTCGAAAGCGGCACAGCGCTCGATTCGCGCCTGTCGTATTCGTTGCTCGAAAGCATATTCAACACGAAAGCTCCGCTCCACGACGGCGCAGTCGTTATACGCGGAAACAGGATAGTCGCGGCGGGGTGCTTTCTGCCGCTGTCGCAGAACCTTAATATCGACAAGGAACTCGGAACGCGCCACAGAGCCGCTATCGGAATTACGGAAAGCTGCAACGTAACGGCGATAATAGTTTCGGAAGAAACGGGCGTTATCTCCACCGCGGTGGACGGCGAGATCACGCGCTACTACGATTCGCCGATGCTGACCGAAAAGCTCGAACAGGTCTACGGACTCAAAGCGTCGGGCGGGAGAAAGAAAAAGAAAAAGGGGTCTAAAGTTTAACAGCACATTCATCGCGTGATGCGGGCTATGTGCGTCAAGATCGGCTTGGTCGAGTATCTGATATACACTCCCGTCGCCGACTTGCCGCCTATTGCCCGCCTGACGCGCGACTGTGCTGTTAAAAAACAGGAGGTTTTGTTCTAAACAATGGAATATCCCGTAACTACGAGCGGATTGCCGAAAACGGTAACGGGCGACGAAATTCAGCCGCCCAAGAAAGAGAGCCGCTTCAAGAAAATAATGCACAAAATTTTCGTCCATAACATAGGACTTAAAATCGCGGCGATCCTGGTAGCCGTATGTTTGTTCGTGCTTAAAGCGGGGCTTGGCTGAAAATGAAAAAAAGCGTGCCGATAGAGAGCGCGGAAATACTCATTCCGAATAAAGAGATCGATCTTAACAAATGGTCGGTCGTTGCGTGCGATCAGCACACGAGCAACGTAGGATATTGGGAAAATCTGAAAGAATATATCGGCGACGAGCCGAGTACGCTCGATCTTATCCTGCCCGAGTGCTATCTCGGAACGGAAGAAGAACAAAAAAAGACGGACTCGATAGCCGCGACCATGGAAAAGTATCTGCAAGACGGTATTTTCCGCACCGTTTCGGGCTTTGTTTACGTTAAGAGAATGTTAAGTTGCGGCAAGATCAGAAAAGGTCTTGTTTTTGCCGTGGATCTCGAAGATTACAGCTTCCGCAAAGAAGACAAAACGCTTATAAGGGCGAGTGAACGCACCGTTTTGGAGCGTATCCCGCCGCGCTTGAAAGTCCGCGAAAGGTGCAGTCTGGAACTTCCGCATATTATGCTTTTATACGACGACAAGAGCGACTCCGTTCTCTCTCCGCTCGAAAACGAACGCCTTGAAAAGCTCTACGATTTTTCGCTGAATTCCGACGGCGGAGCGGTCAAGGGATATCTCGTTAAAGATACGGAAGCCGTAAAGGAAAGATTTGCGGCTTTGCTCGAAAAGTCGGGCGGCGATATGTTGTTCGCGGTCGGCGACGGCAACCATTCTCTTGCCACGGCAAAGCAGGCGTGGGAGAACGAAAAGAAGAAGGAAGATCCGTGCCTTGCGGCGCGCTACGCGCTCGTAGAAGCCGTAAATATCTATTCCGACGCGCTCGAATTCGAACCGATCCACCGCGCCGTGTTCGGGGTGGACGCCGAGAAATTCATATCGGAACTTAAAAAAGAGCGGTTCGACTGCGATAAGTCCGACTACGTGATCGTATCGGAAGATTTTTCGGAACTTGTCGAATTGCCCGAATCGGCTGTTTTGGGCGTCGCGGCGACGGACGGGTTCATATCGAAGTACATAGAAGAAAACGGCGGCACCGTCGATTATATTCACGGCGACGAAGAACTCAAAGAGCTTTGTTCGCGCAAGGGCGCCGTCGGGATCATGATGAAAGCGATGAAAAAGAGCGAGCTGTTCCCTTATATAGAAGATTGCGGGTCGTTGCCGAAGAAAACTTTTTCTATGGGCGAGGCGTGCGATAAGCGGTACTATTTGGAAGCGCGCAAAATTAAAGACATTAAATAAAGGAAACTGTATAAATGAAGGTTTTGAAGTTCGGCGGGACGAGCATGGCTAACGCCGAAAGCATAAAGCAGGTCGCGGAGATCATCCGCGCCGACAAACAGAACAGATTTACCGTCGTATCCGCGCCGGGCAAGCGCGAAAAGTCGGATATAAAGGTTACCGACCTTTTATACGCGTGCTACAACGAAAAGCTCGAAACGGGCAAATGCGACAAGTCGCTCGAAACCGTTAAACGCAGGTTCGACGATATTATCGACGGATTGAAGATAGATCTCGATATGTCTGCGTACTTTGCGGATATCAAAAACAATATCAACACGGGCGCGAGCAAGGACTACGTTGCGTCGCGCGGTGAATATCTTTCGGCTATACTCACGGCGGGATATTTGGGCTTACCGTTTATCGACGCGGCGGAACTCATCAAATTCGATATGAACGGCGCGTTTCAGTCCGAACTTACGAACGAGATCTGCGCCAAAAAACTCAAAAACTACAAGAGCGCGATCATTCCCGGGTTCTACGGACAGATGCCGAACGGCGAGATCAAGACTTTTTCTCGCGGCGGGAGCGATATAACGGGTTCGATCATAGCGCGCGCGGCGGGAGCGGACGTTTACGAAAACTGGACGGACGTAGACGGATTTCTGGCGTGCGATCCGAGAATAGTCGACGATCCCGTGGGCATTTCGATGCTTACTTATAAGGAACTCAGAGAGTTGTCGTACATGGGCGCGAACGTTCTGCACTCCGACAGCATTTTCCCGGTGCGCAAGTGCGATATTCCGATAAATATCCGCAACACGTTCAACCCGTCGGCAAAGGGAACGCTTATAGTCCCGACCAAAAAGTATCTTTCGGGCGAGTACAAGCGCGAAGAAAGAACGGTTACGGGCATAGCCGGCAAAAAAGACTTCGTTTCGATATTTATGGCGAAGTCCATGATGAACAACGAACTCGGTTTTGCGCGCAGAGTGCTTTCGGTGTTGGAGCGTCATAACGTTTCGATCGAACATATGCCGAGCGGAGTGGACACGCTGTCCGTAATAATAGATACGGCGGCTACCGACCGCGACGTGCTGAACAGGGTGGTTTCGGACATAAAGAGCGAGTGCCGCCCCGACAGCATAGAAGTCATGGAAAATTTCGCGCTCATAGCCGTAGTCGGACACGGAATGAACCGCAAGAAGGGAACTGCCGCGAAAGTTTGCGGCGCGCTCTCCAAAGCCGACATAAATATCCGCATGATAGATCAGGGCAGCAGCGAGCTGAATATAATCGTAGCAGTCGAAAACGCCGACTACGAAAAGGCGATCCGCGCTCTCTACGACGAATTCAAAGGAGAATAATTAAAAATCGGATTTCCCGACCAATGCGTCTATCGAAATTCCGAATATTTCGCTCAAAGTCCACAA
>DBEXQE010000259.1:0-2827 GCA_048167245.1 Christensenellales bacterium
TGACGAAAAAGACAAGCAATTGAACGGCGTTTTGCGAATTTTCCGATATTCGGAAACGTGGCAAAGCCATAAGCTGTACTTATGGCTTTTTAATACGGTCTTTAATAAGTTCGTACGCCGCCGTAAAATCTCCGAACGCGGATCTCGGCACGGTGAGAAAATCGTACTTCCCCGAGTACAGAAACAGGCAGTCCCGCGAAGTTCCGCACTTGTAAAAGTCCTTGTATGCGAACTTTTTTTCGCTCTCACCCGACAGCACCGTTACGCCGTCGTCGCCGAATTTAACGGTTACGTTCTCGCTCTTATCCGCCGCCGACTTGAATTTCCTGTATTTATAAAGAGTTATTCCGCCGACCGCGCCGATAAAGATCGCTATTCCGAGCGCGAAAATTATCCAAGAAACGGTTTTGTCCATATTCGCGAGCAACAAAACGAGCCCCGTACCCGAAACGAGCGCGAAAACGTACGCGTAAAGTTGCGCCGCGTCGGACACGGAACGCTTAAACTCGGTTTCGAGCAATTTGCCGTCGCAAACGAAACTTGCTTCGATCATTTAAGATTTTCGGGGTTCAGCGGGTAAAGTTCGGGAACGACGAACATTCCGTCCTTTCTTATGAGCTTGCCGTCGAAGTAGATCTCGCCGCCGCCGTACTCGGGCGTCTGGATAAGCACGAGATCCCAATGCACCGCGGAAACGTTACCGTTGAAAGCGTCGTCGTAGCTTGCGCCCGGCGTAAAGTGGATAGATCCGCTTATCTTCTCGTCGAACAGGATATCGCCCATCGGCTTAGTTACGTACGGATTTACGCCGATCGCGAACTCGCCCACGTAGCGCGCGCCTTCGTCGGTATCGAATATGCTCGTCATCTTTTCCTTATAGTTTCCGTCTTCGGCTACGATCTTGCCGTCCTTGAACGTAAGCGTTACGTTTTCGAACTTCGTGCCGTTTTCTATGGACGGAGCGTTGTAACGGATCGTTCCGTTAACGCTGTTCTTTACGGGCGCGGTGTAAACTTCGCCGTCGGGAATGTTCATGTGTCCGCTGCATTTTATGGCGGGTATGCCCTTTATCGAGAACGACAGATCCGTTCCGGGAGCGACTATGCGCACCTTATCGGTCTTTTCCATAAGCGCTTTGAGCGCGTCCATCGCCTTATCCATTTTCGAGTAATCGAGATTGCATACGTCGAAGTAGAAATCTTCGAAATCTTCGGTACTCGTTCCCGCGAGCTGACTCATCGCGTCGTTCGGATAGCGCAGGATCACCCAACGCGTTTTTCCGACGCGTATGTCGTGATGCACGGGGTGCGAATAAATGCGCGAGTACATCTCCTGCTTTTTCGGGTCTACGTCGCTCGTTTCGAAACTGTTCTTCGCGCCGCGGATACCGATATAACACTGCATTTCTTTCATTCTTACGGTCGCGTACTTCGCCATGGCTTTAAGCTGTTCTTCTGTCGCGCCGTTGAGTATCGCGCGCTGAACTTTCGAGTCGAACACTTCCACGAACGGAATAGCGCCCGCCGCATAAACGGCTTTGACTATTTCGGTTATGAACGGCGAGTCGATCTCATACGCTTCGATGAGCACTTTGTCGCCTTTGCCCGCGCGAACGGAATAGTTCACGAGATTCTTCGCAAGAGTAGTAAGTCTGGGATCTATCATTATTTTATCTCCTTTTAAGTAAGATATTTTACTTTATCAGCCGAAAAAATAACAAATTTTTCCGAACGATTTTATTATAATCCCAACGCGAAAAAAAGTCAATTCAAAAATAAATCTTATTTCCCGCTTAAATTTAGTAGTCAAATCGGCATTTATGTAGTATAATACATTCGACAATTTTTGTTGAAGGAGATTTTATAATGCCATTAGTTGATACTAAGGAAATGTTCAGAAAGGCTTACGAAGGCGGCTATGCGATAGGCGCGTTCAACGTGAACAATATGGAGATGATCCAGGGCATCGTCGAAGCGGGAAGAGAAGAAAACGCCCCGCTCATCCTGCAAGTTTCGAGCGGCGCGAGAAAGTACGCTAACCCCCTGTACCTTAAAAAGCTCGTCGAAGCCGCAGTCGAAGATACGGGACTTCCGATCGCTCTGCATCTCGATCACGGCGATACATACGATCTGTGCGTTTCGGCTATAAACGACGGATTTACTTCCGTTATGATCGACGCTTCGCACCACTCGTTCGAAGAAAATATCAAAATAACGTCGAAAGTCGTTCAGTACGCTCACGACCGCGGAGTAGTGGTCGAAGCCGAACTCGGTCGCCTTGCCGGCATCGAAGACGACGTTAACGTAGCGAGCGCCGACGCAAGCTACACCGACCCCGGTCAGGTCGAAGAATTCGTTTCCCGCACGGGCGTCGACTCGCTCGCCATAGCTATCGGAACTTCGCACGGCGCGTTCAAGTTCAAGGGCGACGCAAGACTCAGATTCGATATTCTCGAAGAAGTCGGCAAGCGTCTTCCCGGATTCCCTATCGTTCTGCACGGCGCAAGCAGCGTTTTGCCCGAATACGTTAAGATAATTCAGGAAAACGGCGGTTCGATGCCCGGCGCGAAAGGCGTTCCCGAAGATATGCTCAGAAAAGCCGCAAGCATGGCAGTCTGCAAGATAAACATCGACTCCGACCTGCGTATGGCGTTCACCGCAGCCGTAAGAAAGCACTTCAACGAGAACCCCGCGCACTTCGACCCGCGCCAGTACCTTGCCCCCGCAAGAGAAATGATCAAGCAGTGCGTAAAGCATAAGCTCGTAAACGTTCTCGGTTGCAACGGCAAAGCGTAAACGCCGCGCACGACAAATAAATAAACTTATAA